>NZ_JBEZMR010000002.1:573274-653293 GCF_040652795.1 Micromonospora sp. NPDC048170 | reverse complement strand
CCACCCTCCACCCCCACCCCGCCTGATCCGCGATCTTGCAGTTCACGCCCTCGGATTGACAGGAATGGCCTTTTTGTCGGGGCCGAAAGTGCAAGATCGGCGAGGCTGGCCGGCGCGACTCCGGCAGGGTCGGGCGCGGGGCAGGGCAGGGCGCGGGGCAGGGTCGGGCGCGGGCAGGGCAGGGCGCGGGTCAGGGGACGTCGTAGGCGAGGATGGGGGTGCCGTCGGCGCGGAGCAGTTCCAGGCGGACCAGCTCCGCGTCGGTGAACCGGGTCGCGCCGGTGATCCGCAGGTCGTCGCCGGGAGCGGCGAGCCAGGAGCCGATCTGCTCGGTCGTGCCGTCCCGGCCGTGCGCGACCAGGCGGAAGGCGTACGGCTTGGCGTAGCCGGCCTTGGCGTCGTACCCGCAGCGCATCCGCACCTCGATGCCCCAGTCGGTGCCGTTGAGAGCGATCTCCGCCTGCACCGGCACCGCGTCGGCGACCGGTTGCATGGCGACCATCGGCACGTCGCCCGGGGGCGGCACGGTCGCCTCGCGGGGCAGCAGGACGGCGGTGCCGACGCCGACGACCAGGGTCACCGTGGCGGCGGCGAGGGCGGTGAGGGCGTACCGGCGGCGGGTGGCCGACCGCTCGCGGCGTCGGCGCTCCCGCGCGGCGGCGAGCAGCTCGGGCACCCGGGGGTCCTCCCGCGGCGGCGGGGACTGCGCCAGCCCGGCCGGGTCGAGCCGGCCGAGCAGTCCGGGCAGGACGGCGATCCCGGCGACCGCCTGCCGGCAGTCGGGGCAGCCGGCCAGGTGCCGCTCGTAGGCCGTCCGCTCGGCGGGGGCCAGCGCACCCAGCACGTACGCGCCGTCGTCGTGCGCGAACTCGCACCGGGTCATTCCGTCACCCCCATCTCGGCCAGGACCAACCGTAGTGAGCGCAGGGCGTAGTGGGTCCGGGACTTGATCGTGCCCGGCGGCACGCCCAGCCGGGAGGCCGCCTCCGCCACCGATCGTCCCTGGTAGAAGCACTCGACCAGCACCTCCCGGTGGGTGGGGCTGAGTCGGTTCAGCGCCTCGGCGACGGTCCACGCCTCCACGGCGCGTTCCGCCTCGTCCACGGGCTCGGAGGGTTCGGGCAGTTCGCCGGTGTAGACCTCGCCGACCCGGGTGGAGCGGCGCCGCCAGGCGTCGATGGCCAGGTTGCGGGCGGTGGTGAAGAGCCAGGCCCGGACCGAGCCGCGTGCCGGGTCGAGCGACTCCGGGTGCCGCCAGGCCCGCAGCAGCGTCTCCTGCACCAGGTCCTCGGCCCGCTGCCGGTCGCCGTTGACCAGCCGCAGGGCGTGCGCGTGCAGCGCCTCCGCGTGCTCGTCGTGCAGCGCGCGCAGCAGTTGGGCGTCGTGGTCGCTGATGGTGCTCTCCTCCGCTGTCGGCGCGAGTCCGGCGGTGGCGTTCGCACGGGTACACGTGCCGTCGCCCCGAACGGTTCAGCCGCAGGTCACCGTGGGGTTCCCGGCTGAGGTGTTCATGCCGGGTTCACACCGCCGCCGACGACCGCTCACCGCGCCCTCCTAGCGTCCGGCGGGTACGCACGCCAGTGGTTGGTCCGGCGTGCACCGACCCCCTCAGGAGGCTCCTTCCATGAGCGACCGTCCCCGGCTGCTTCCGTTGCTGGGTGCCACCCGCCACGGCAGCCGCGACGCCATGACCTGTCTCTACCGGTGCGGCAACGCGTGTGACCACCCGGTGCCCAACACCTCCGACAACGCGTACTTCGGCGACGTGGTGAACGCGGAGGTGTCCCGGCGCGGCGTGGTCCGGGCCGGCGCGGTCGGCGCCCTGGTCCTCGGCTTCGGCGGTGCGACGGCCGGGGCCGCCCCCGCCGCGGCCGCGCCCGCCGCTCCCGTGGTCCCCGGCGCCGCCGACTTCGGTCGCCCCGCCGGCGGCGTCGGCAACGGCGCGCTGACCTTCAAGCCGGTCCCGCCGAACACCCTGGACAGCCTCGTCGTGCCCAACGGGTACGACCACGCGGTCGTCATCCGCTGGGGTGACGCGGTGGTGCCGGGCGCCCCCGAGTTCGACGTGCGCGCCCAGACCGCCGCCGCCCAAGCCCTGCAGTTCGGCTACAACAACGACTTCGTCGGGGTGCTGCCGCTGGACGGCCGCCGGCGGGCGCTGCTCGTGGTCAACCACGAGTACACCAACGAGGACCTGATGTTCCCCGGCTTCACGAGCCAGGACGCGCTGACCGTCGAGCAGCTCCGGATCGCGATGGCCGCGCACGGCATGTCCGTGGTGGAGCTGGAGCGGGTCGACGGCACCGGGCAGTGGCGGCCGGTCACCAAGGGCCGCCGGCCGTACAACCGGCGGATCACCGCGCTCGCCACGAAGTTCGAGCTGACCGGGCCGGCCGCCGGCTCGGCCCACCTGAGGACCGCCGCCGACCCGAAGGGCCGTACGGTCGTCGGCACCCTCAACAACTGCGCCGGCGGGGTGACCCCGTGGGGCACCGTGCTCTCCGGCGAGGAGAACTTCAACCAGTACTTCGTCGGCGGCGACGGCGCGCCGGAGGCGGACAAACCGAAGCTGGCCCGCTACGGCATCAACACCACGACCCGTCACCCGGGCGGCAGCCGGAAGTGGGAGCGTGCCGACGAGCGGTTCGACCTGGCGAAGCACCCGAACGAGGCCAACCGGCACGGCTGGATCGTGGAGATCGACCCGTACGACCCGGAGAGCCGCCCGCGCAAGCACACCGCACTGGGCCGGTTCAAGCACGAGGGCGCGAACGTCATCGTCGCGAAGAGCGGGCACGTGGTCGCGTACATGGGCGACGACGAGCGGTTCGACTACCTGTACAAGTTCGTCTCCGACAAGAAGTTCATGAAGGGCAACTCCTGGGTCGCCCGCCGGCACAACCTGACCCTGCTGGAGTCGGGCACCCTCTATGTCGCCAGGCTCGACGAGACCAGCGCCGACGAGATCGACGGTTCCGGCACGCTGCCGTCCGACGGCGCGTTCAACGGCCGGGGCCGGTGGATCAGGCTGGTCGGGGGCAACCGCTCGTACGTCGACGGGATGACCGCCGCCGACGTCCTGACCTTCACCCGGCTGGCCGGCGACCGGGTCGGGGCGACCAAGATGGACCGCCCGGAGGACGTGGAGCCGAGCCTGCTCACCGGCAAGGTGTACGTGGCGCTGACCAACAACACCGACCGGGGCAGGGCCGGCAAGCCGGCCGCCGACGAGGCCAACCCGCGCAACCTCAACAAGCACGGCCAGGTGCTGGAGCTGGTCGAGGACCGCGGTGACAACACGGGTGGGACCTTCGCCTGGTCGCTGCCGATCGTCGCCGGTGACCCGGCGGACCCGTCGACCTTCTTCGCCGGGTACGACAAGACGAAGGTCTCCCCGATCTCCTGCCCGGACAACGTGGCCTTCGACGCCACCGGGAATCTCTGGATCTCCACGGACGGCAACGCGCTGGGCAGCAACGACGGCCTCTTCGCCACGGCCGTGGAGGGGCCGGAGCGGGGCCACCTGAAGCAGTTCCTCACCGTGCCGGTGGGTGCGGAGGCCTGTGGCCCGTTCATCACCGGCGACAACCGCTCGGTCTTCGTGGCGGTGCAGCACCCGGGCGAGCTCAGCGGGGCGTCGGTCGAGCAGCCGGCCTCGAACTGGCCGGACGGCGACTACGCCAAGCCTGGCGTGGTGGTCGCCTGGCGTCTGGACGGCGGCCCGATCGGCAGCTGATCCCTTCCTCGGGCGGTCCGGCGCTGGACCGCCACCGAGGGCTCTCTCCCAGCCGGGGAGAGGGCCCTCGGCCGTTCCCGGCCCACCGCGGTCGGATTCGGGGTCAGGGCCGCCCGGAGCGGCCGACACGGTCGCAACCGTCGGCGCGGTCAGAGCCGCCGACACGGTCACCACGGTCGCGGTCGGGGTCAGCTGTCGGCGGCCAGGCTGTCGGCGATCGCCCGGGCGACCATGAGCAGCTTCGCCCGGACCGCCCGGGCGGAGGTCATCATCTCGCCGGCCGGCAGCGCGCAGGCCAGCACCACCCGGCGCTCCATGTCCTTGTCGGGGCTGACCAGCACCGCGGCGCAGGCCACGCCCTGCCGGAACTGCCCCAGCTCCAGCTGCATGCCCCGGCGGTCCCCGGCGGCCAGGTCGGCCTCGAACGCCTCGGCCGTGGTCAGGGTGGCGGAGGTGAACGGACGCATGCCGTAGTCGCGTAGGTAGCGGAAGCGCTGCTCGGCGGTCAGCGTGGCGAGCAGGGCCTTGCCGAGGGCGGTCGCGTGCGCCCCCTCGTCGAACCCGGGCACCAGATCCTCGAGGTACGGCGATCGGAAGCCCTCGGTCACGGCCGTGACCGCCACCTGACCGCCCACGAAGCGGCCGAGGTAGTGGCTGTAGCCGGTGTCCATGGTCGCCCGGCGCAGGCTCTCCCCGACCGCGGGCGGCCCCCGGAACGCGGTCACCAGCTCGCGGTAGCGGTCGGCCACCTCCAGGCCCACGATGTACGTGCCGTCCTCACGCCGGATCACGTAGCCCTCGTAGGCGAGGGTGCGAACCAGGTGGTAGGTCGTCGCCACGGTCAGCTCACAGCGCCGGGCGATCTGCTTGACGGTCAGCCCCTTCGGGGCGCGACCGACCGACTCGAGCACTCGTAGCGCGCGGGACACGCTCCGGATGAGGTCCGAAGGTTCCGCCAAGGGGTCGCGCACAACCACCTCCGCCGCCGGGGACTTACACCATATGAAAAACAGGCCCGGTGCGAAATGCCTGTCCGGGTGGAGGATGCCAGATCGTCATCAACGGCGCGTACCTCGACAGGCACGTTCGGTGACGCGATCGCCGCTCGCGTAGGTTTGCCGGACCATGACCGACACCGCGCTACAGCCCACCCAGGGCAGCACCGGGCCCCGGCCGGTCCGGGCTGCGGCCGGGGCCGTAGCCGTCACCATCGCCTGCGTCCTGCCGGTCTTCCTGCTCGGCGGCCTCGCCGTGCAGATGGGCGACGACCTGGGTTTCTCCCCGGCCGGCCTGGGCCTTGCCGTGTCTGTCTACTTCGGGGTGGGCGCGCTGGCCTCGGTGCCCTCCGGTGTCCTCGCCGAGCGGCACGGGCCGACCGTGGTGGCCCGTGCCGGCATCCTGATCTCCGCCGCCTGCCTGCTGGCCGTGGCGGTGGTGGCCCGCTCCTACCCGGTCCTGCTCGGGCTGCTCGCGCTCGGCGGCACCGCCAACGCCCTCGGTCAGCTCGCCAGCAACGCCGCCCTCGCCCGCCACGTGCCGGCCCGGCGGCAGGGGCTGTCGTTCGGGGTGAAGCAGGCCGCCATCCCCGTCGCCACGCTGCTGGCCGGGGTGGCGGTGCCGACCGTGGCGCTGACGGCCGGCTGGCGCTGGGCGTTCGCGGCGGCCGCCGTCGTGGCCCTGGCGGCGCTGCCGGCCGTACCGGCGCGGGAGCCGCGCCCCGCCCGGACGGCCGCCCCCACCCGCGCCGGCCACGCCACCACGGCCCTGGTGGTGGTCGGGGCCGCCGCGACCTTCGCCGCAGCCGCCGCGAACGCGCTCGGCACCTTCGTGGTCGACTCCTCCGCCGACCGGGGGCTGTCACCCGGGCTGGCCGGGCTGACCCTGACCCTGGGCAGCGCGGTCTGCGTCGCCGCCCGGGTCTGCCTCGGCTGGCTCGCGGACCGCCGCGCCACCGGGCACGTCGCCGTCATCGCCGGCATGCTCGTGGTCGGCGCGGCCGGGCTGGGCCTGCTCGCGGTGGCCGGGTCGGTGCCGCTGGTGGCCGGCGTGCTGCTCGGCTTCGGCCTGGGCTGGGCGTGGCCGGGCCTGATGACCTTCGCGGTGGTGCGGCTGCATCCGCAGGCGCCGGCCGCCGCCACCTCGATCACCCAGACCGGGGTGTACGCGGGCGGCTGCCTCGGCCCGCTCGGCCTCGGTACCGTCGCCGCACACGCCGGCTACCAGGCGATGTGGATCGTGGCCGCCGGGGCGATGCTGCTCGCCGCCGCCCTGATGCTCACGGGCAGCCGGATGCTCGCCCGCCGCTGAACCGGTCGGGCCGGACCTGCCCCCACGAGCACCGCTGACCGGCAGGCCACCGCCGGGCGGGTGTCAGCTCGTGCGGTCGGCGATGTAGTCGCAGAGGGACTCGAGGGCACGGCGGGCCGGGCCCTGCGGCAGCGGCGACAGTTGCTCCCGGGCCTCCTCCGCGTAACTGCGGACCGTCTCCCGGGCCCGCTTCAGCGCCGGGCTCTCACGGAGCAGGCCGAGCGCCTCGGCGTGCAGGGCGTCGTCGGTCAGCGGGCCGGTCGCCAGGATCTCCCGCAGCCGCACCGAGGCGGCGTCGGCGTCGTCCGAGCCCAGTGCGTAGAGCACCGGCAGGGTCGGCACGCCCTCGCGCAGGTCGGTGCCGGGCGTCTTGCCGGACTCCGCCGACTCGGAGGCGATGTCGAGCAGGTCGTCGGAGAGCTGGAAGGCCACACCGATGGTCTCGCCGTAACCGGCCAGCGCCTCGACGTGCTCCGGGGAGGCACCGCCGAACATGCCGCCGAAGCGGGCCGAGGTGGCGATCAGCGAGCCGGTCTTGCCCGCGATCACGTCGAGGTAGTGGGCCACCGGATCGTCGCCGGGGCGGGGGCCGACGGTCTCGGCGATCTGGCCGTGCACCAGCCGGGCGAAGGTGCGCGCCTGGAGGCGTACGGCCTCGATGCCCAGGTCTGCGGCGGTGTCGGCGGCGCGGGCGAAGAGGTAGTCGCCGACGAGGATGGCGACCGAGTTGGTCCACCGGGAGTTGGCGCTCGGCGCCCCCCGGCGCACGGCGGCCTCGTCCATCACGTCGTCGTGGTAGAGCGTCGCCAGGTGGGTGAGCTCCATCACCACCGCAGCCGGCACGACCTGCGCTTTGGTCGGGTCGCCGAACTGCGCGCCCAGCGCCACCAGCAGCGGCCGGAAGCGCTTGCCGCCGGCCTCCACGAGGTGCCGGGCCGCCTCCGTGACGAACGGGTCGGCACTGGCCACACTGGCCCGGAGTTCGGCCTCGACCTCCTCCAGGAGGCCCAGCACGGACGCCTCGACGCGGGGGTCGGCGAGATAGAGGCCGAGCGCGCCGAACTGACTCGTGCTCACCCTGGTCCGACGGCCGCCGGACCCGGGGGCACCTGAACGCTCGCCAGCCGGATTCACCACGCCTTCAACCATGCCACACCCCTCCGACCTGCTCGGGACGGGGGATACGGCGCGGGGGCCGGTACGCCGTGGCGTACCGGCCCCCGCGGGCCCGAGCGTCGGTCATCTGACGAATTCGGCGGCGCCGGTGGCCAGGTCGAGCAGCGGCGCGGGGGCGACGCCGAGCACCAGCGTGGCGAGCACGCCGATCATCAGCGCGGCCGAGGTCAGCCCACCGGGCACGGCGACGGTCGGCGTCGACTCGCCCGGCTCGGAGAGCCACATCATCACCACGACCCGCAGGTACGGGAAGGCCAGCACCATGCTGGTCAGCACACCGGCGATCACCAGCCACGCCTGCCCGCCCTCGAGCGCCGGGCCGAAGACCGCGAACTTGCTCGTGAAGCCGCTGGTCAGCGGGATGCCGGCGAAGGCCAGCAGGATGAAGGTGAAGATGCCGGCGTAGAACGGCGAGCGCCGCCCCAGCCCGGCCCAGCGGGACAGGTGGGTGGCCTCCCCGTCGGCGTCGCGCACCAGGGTCACCACAGCGAACGCGGCGAGCACCGAGAAGCCGTACGCGACCAGGTAGAACATCGTGCCGGAGATGCCGCCGGCGCCCGGGGCCAGCACGCCGACCAGCAGGTAGCCGGCGTTGGCGATCGAGGAGTACGCCAGCAGCCGCTTGATGTCGGTCTGGGTGACCGCCAGCACTGCGCCGACCAGCATGGTCAGCACCGCCACCACGCCGAGGACCGGGGTGTAGTCCCACCGGGCCCCGTCGAGGGCGACGTGGAACACCCGCAGCAGGGCGCCGAACGCGGCGACCTTGGTGCAGGCGGCCATGAGGCCCGTGACGGGGGTCGGCGCGCCCTGGTAGACGTCCGGCGTCCAGACGTGGAAGGGGGCGGCACCGGCCTTGAAGAGCAGACCGATGGCGAGCAGCGCCATACCGGCGAAGAGCAGCACCGGGCTGGCCGGGGAGTCCGCGACGGCGGCGTGGATGGTGGCGAAGTCGACACCCGCCGACCGGCCCGGGATGCCCGCCGTGAAGCCGTACAGCAGCGCCACACCGAACAGGAAGAAGGCCGAGGCGTACGCGCCGAGCATGAAGTACTTCAGCGCGGCCTCCTGGCTCAGCAGCCGCCGGCGACGGGCCAGCGCGCAGAGCAGGTACAGCGGCAGCGAGAAGACCTCGAGCGCGATGAACATGGTCAGCAGGTCGTTCGCCGCCACGAAGATCAGCATGCCGCCGATCGCGAACGTGGTCAGCGGGTAGACCTCGGTGAGGCCGTTGCTGCCCTCGACCTGCCGCCGGTCGTCGGCCGAGTCGGCGGTGATCCCGGCCTGGGCGACGAACGCCCCGCCCCGCTCCACCGAACGCTCGCCGATGAGCAGCAGCGCCATCGCGGAGAGGACCAGGATCGCGCCCTGGAGGAAGAGCGTCGGCCCGTCCACCGCGATCGCCCCGCCGATGGTGATCTTCCGCTCGTCGGCCGCCAGCACGACCATGGTCAGCGCGGCGAGCACCGCCAGCAGAGCCATCGACAACTGGACCACGTGCCGGAGCCGACGGGGCACGAACGCCTCGACCAGCACGCCCAGCAGCGCGGCGCCCAGCATGATCAGGGTTGGCGCGAGCGCCGCGTAGTCGATCGACGGCAGTTTCAGCTCGGTCACTGGGCCGGCCTTTCGTTCGCGACTGCGGGGCTCGCAAGCTCAAAACTCGCGCTCACCGACACAGACCTTTCGTTCGCGACCACGGGACTCACTTGGCCGCCTCCTGGACGGTGCCGCCCGAGGTCGGGGCGGGGTCGGTCCTGCCGACGTCCTGCATGGTCGCCTGCACGGCCGGGTTGATCACATCGATGACCGGCTTCGGGTAGAAGCCGAGCAGCACGATCAGCGCGATCAGCGGGGCGACCACGACCTTCTCGCGCAGGTTCAGGTCACGCCGCATGCCGTCGATCTGGGTCAACGCCGGGTTGAGCGTGCCCTGGGTGGTGCGCTGCACCATCCACAGCACGTACGCGGCGGCCAGGATGATGCCGAGCGTCGCGATCACCGCGACCGGCTTGTTCACCGTGAACGTGCCGATCAGCACCAGGAACTCGGAGACGAACGGCGCGGTGCCGGGCAGCGCGAGCGAGGCCAGACCGGCGAAGAAGAGCACCCCGGCCAGGATCGGCACCAGCTTGCCGGCGCCGCCGAAGTCGCTGATCAGCGCCGAGCCGCGCCGGGCGATGAGCATGCCCACCACCAGGAAGAGCAGGCCGGTGGCGAGCCCGTGGTTGAGCATGTAGAGCACCGCGCCGGTGCCGGCCTGGGTGGTGAAGGCGAAGATGCCCACCCCGATGAAGCCGAAGTGCGCGATCGACGTGTACGACACCAGCCGCTTCAGGTCGTTCTGGCCGACCGCCAGCAGCGCGGCGTAGATGATGCCGATCACGCCCAGCGCCAGCGCCCACGGGGCGAACCACTTGGCCGCGTCCGGGAACAGCGGCAGGCAGTAGCGCAGGATGCCGAAGGTGCCGACCTTGTCGAGCACGCCGACCAGCAGCGCCGCCGAGCCCGCCGGGGCAGCGCCACCGGCGTCCGGCAGCCAGGTGTGGAACGGGAAGAACGGCGCCTTGATCGCGAACGCGAGGAAGAAGCCGAGGAACAGCCAGCGCTCCGTGCCGTTGGAGATGTCCACCTGGGACAGCGCCTGCCAGTCGAAGGTCTTCCCGCCCACCACCCACAGGCCGATCACCGCGGCGAGCATGAACAGGCCGCCGACCAGCGAGTAGAGGAAGAACTTCACCGCCGCGTACTGCCGCTGGTGGCCGCCGTAGCTGCCGATGAGGAAGTACATCGGCACCAGCATGACCTCGAAGAACACGTAGAACAGGAAGACGTCGGCGGCGGCGAAGACGCCGATCATCGTGCACTCGAGGACGAGCAGCAGGGCGAAGTAGACGGGCACCGACCGCTTGGACGACTCGGCGTCGTGCCAGGACGCCAGGATCACCAGCGGCACGAGCACCGCGATCAGCATCAGCATCACCAGCGCGATGCCGTCGGCGGCGAAGGTGAAGTTGACGCCCCAGTTCGGGATCCACGGGTAGGACTCGCGGAACTGGAAGCGGTCGCCACCGACCTTGAAGGTCACCCACATGACCACCGACAGCGCCAGCACCAGCAGCGACCAGCCGAGCGCCACCTGCTTGGCCAACTCCGGCCGGCTGCGTGGCAGGAAGGCCACCACCAGGGCACCGACCAGCGGTGCCACGGTGAGCACCGAGAGGAACGGGAAGTCGGACATTATGCGGCCTTACCTCCGTCGTCACTGCGCGGTCCGCCGGTGACGGCCGCCTGGAAGAGGTCGATCACGCCAGCCACCCCGCCTCGACGGCCAGGAACGCCGCCAGGACCAGCAGCGCGCCGGTCAGGATCGACGTGGCGTACGACCGGACGAAGCCCGTCTGGAGCCGCCGGAGCCGGGCCGAGCCGCCACCGATCCCCGCCGCGAGGCCGTTGACCAGCCCGTCGACGCCCCGGTTGTCCAGGTAGACCAGTGCCCGGGTGAGGAAGATGCCCGGCTTCTCGAAGACCGTCTCGTTGAACGCGTCCGTGTAGAGGTTGCGTCGGGCGGCGGTGACCACCACCCCGGCCGGCTGCGGCGCGATGGCCGTGCCGTTGCGGAACAGGAACCAGGCCAGGCCCGCGCCGACGACGGTGACCAGCAGCGAGAGCACGGTGATCACGGTGTGCGAGAGCACCGCGTGGTGCCCCTCCTCCTGGACGCCCAGCCCGGCGGTGGCCTCCAGCCAGTCCGGCACCGAGGTGGCGAGCAGGAAACCGGCCCCGACCGAACCCACACCGAGCAGGATCAGCGGGATGGTCATCAGCTTCGGCGACTCGTGCGGGTGCTCGATGTCCTCCGTCCAGCGCTTCGGCCCGTGGAAGGTGAGCACGAAGAGCCGGGTCATGTAGAACGCGGTGAGCCCCGCGCCGGCCAGCGCGGCCATGCCGAACAGCCAGGCCGTCCAGTCGTCCCGCTCGAACGCGGCCACGATGATCGGCTCCTTGGAGAAGTAGCCGGAGAACGGGAACATGCCGATGATGGCGAGCCAGCCCATCATGAAGGTGATCCAGGTGATCTTCATGTACTTCGACAGCCCACCGAAGCGGCGGATGTCGACCTGGTCATTCATGCCGTGCATGACCGAGCCGGCGCCGAGGAACATGTTGGCCTTGAAGAAGCCGTGCGCCAGCAGGTGCACGATCGCCAGCGCGTACGCCCCGCCGCCGAGGCCGACGCCGAGGAACATGTAGCCGATCTGGCTCACCGTCGACCAGGCCAGTACCCGCTTGATGTCGTCCTTGGCCGCGCCGATGACACAGCCGATCAGCAGCGTCAGCGCGCCGACGCTCACCACCACCAACTGGAGGGTGGTGTTGGCCGAGAAGATCGGGTTCGACCGGGCGATCAGGTAGACGCCGGCGGTGACCATGGTGGCGGCGTGGATGAGCGCCGACACCGGGGTCGGGCCCTCCATCGCGTCCGGCAGCCACGCCTGGAGCGGGAACTGGCCGGACTTGCCGGCCGCGCCGAGCAGCAGCAGCAGGCCGAGCACCAGCACCGTGGTCGCGGTCAGCGAGCCGACCCCGTTGAAGACCTCGTCGTACTGGGTGGTGCCGAGGCTGGCGAACATGATGAAGATGCCGATCGCCAGGCCGGCGTCGCCGACCCGGTTCATCAGGAACGCCTTCTTGCCGGCGGTGGCGGCGCTGGGCCGCTCGTACCAGAAGGAGATCAGCAGGTACGACGCCAGACCGACGCCCTCCCAGCCGAAGTAGAGCATCACGTAGTTGTTGCCGAGGACCAGCAGCAGCATGGCCGCGACGAACAGGTTGAAGTAGGCGAAGAACCGCCGACGTCCCGCGTCGTGCGCCATGTACTCGACCGCGTAGAGGTGGATCAGGAAGCCCACCCCGGTGATCAGCAGCACGAAGACGGCGGCCAGCGGGTCGAACAGCAGACCGAAGTCCACCCGCAGGTCGCCGACCATGATGAAGTCCCACAGACTCAGCTCGACCGACTTGTTCTCCAGGCCACGCAGCTGGAGGAAGTAGGTCAGGCCCAGCACGAACGCGGCGCCGATGGCGGCCACTCCGAGCCAGTGCCCCCAGCGGTCGGCACGCCGACCGAGCAGCAACAGGATCACCGCGCTGATCAGCGGGATCGCCACCAGCAGCCAGACGCTGCCCAGCAGCCCGTCCGCCGTCGCATAGGCGACGGTGCCCGCCGGCTCAGCCGGGGCGTTCGTCAGAATCGTTCCCACCGCAGGACCCCTCAGTACTTCAGCAGGTTGGCGTCGTCGACGCTGGCGGAGCGCCGGGTGCGGAAGATCGCCATGATGATCGCGAGGCCGACCACGACCTCGGCCGCCGCCACCACCATCACGAAGAACGCCATGATCTGGCCGTTGAGGTCACCGTTGGTCCGGCTGAAGGTGACCAGCATCAGGTTGGCCGCGTTGAGCATCAGCTCGATGCACATGAACACCACGATCGCGTTGCGCCGGATGAGCACACCGGCCGCGCCGATGGTGAAGAGCACCGCGGCCAGCACCAGGTAGTAGTCGGGCGTCATCGCTCCGTCCCCTTCAGCGTGGTCTCCCGGTCGGTGAGCTCGCGCACCGGCAGGATGTCCGGGGTGCTCCGCTCGGTCAGCCGGCCGTCGGGCAGGCGGGCCGGGGTGGCCACCGAGGAGGAGGTCGCGTAGACACCCGGGCCGGGCTTCGGGCCCGGGTAGTTGCCCGGGGCGAAACGCGCCCGCATCGTCGTCGGCTGGTCCTGCTTGCGCCGCTCGATGTGGGCCAGCACCATCGCGCCGACCGCAGCCGTGACGAGCAGCGCCGAGGCGAGCTCGAAGGCGAAGACGTACTTGGTGAAGAGCAGCCGGGCGATGCCCTGCACGTTGCCCTCGGCGTTGGCCTGCTCCAGGCCGACCGCCGTGGTGCCCGACAGCGCGCGCCACAGCCCGCTGCCGACCAGGCCGGCGAAGCCGAGCCCGAGCACCACCGCCGCGATCCGCTGGCCACGCAGCGTCTCGATCAGCGAGTCCGAGGCGTCCCGGCCGACCAGCATCAGCACGAACAGGAACAGCATCATGATCGCGCCGGTGTAGACGATCATCTGCGCCATGCCGAGGAACGGCCCGGACTGGAGCACGTAGAACACGCCCAGACAGAGCATGGTCAGCACCAGCCAGAGCGCCGAGTGCACGGCGTTGCGCGCCACGACCATTCCGATCGCGCCGATCAGCGCCAGCGGGGCCAGGATCCAGAAGGTCACCTGCTCCCCACTGGAGGCCCCGCTCGCCGCGGCGAGCAGCGTCTGCGTGGTCATGCTCCGTCCCCCTTGGCGGCTGCCGCCCGCTGGGCGTGCTGCTCAGCACCAGGGAAGGTCACACCGGGGTGCTCCTCCACCTGGTACCGACCCGGGTTGTTGGCCGAGTGCTCCGCGCCGGCCGAGGTGCCCGGGTTGGTCAGCGCGCCGACGTAGTAGTCCTTCTCGCTGTCGCCCAGCCGCATCGGGTGCGGCGGCTGCTCCATGCCCGGCAGCAGCGGCGCGAGCAGCTGCTCCTTCGTGAAGATCAGATCCTGCCGGTTGTCCCGGGCCAGCTCGTACTCGTTGCTCATGGTGAGCGAGCGGGTGGGGCAGGCCTCGATGCAGAGCCCGCAGAAGATGCAGCGGGCGTAGTTGATCTGGTAGATGCTGGCGTACCGCTCACCCGGCGAGAAGCGCTGCTCGTCGGTGTTGTCGCCGCCCTCGACGTAGATGGCGTCCGCCGGGCAGGCCCAGGCGCAGAGCTCGCAGCCGATGCACTTCTCCAGCCCGTCCGGGTGCCGGTTGAGGATGTGCCGCCCGTGGTAGCGCGGCGCCGACACCGGCGGCTTGAACGGGTAGTCGGTGGTGATGACCTTCTTGAACATGTGCGAGAAGGTGACACCGAATCCCTTGAACGTTCCGGTGATCGCGCCCACGTCACACCTCCCTGGAGTCCGGGCCGGCGGCGATGTTGGCCGGTTCCCGCTCGGCGACCACGCGCCTCGTGCGCGGGCTCGGTGGTACCTGCAGGTCCATCGGGGGCAGCGGGAAGCTGCCGTGCGGCCGGCTGTTGACCTGCTCCTGGACCGTCGGCTTCGGCTGCGTCTTGCGGCTCGGCCAGAACAGCGTGGCGAGCAGCAGGAGGCCGGCGGGGATACCGACGGCGATCAGCTTGCCGCGCGAGTCCCAGTCGTCGATCGAGCGCAGACCGGCCAGGACCAGGATCCAGACCAGGTTGATCGGGAGCAGGACCTTCCAGCCGAAGCGCATGAACTGGTCGTAGCGCAGCCGGGGCAGCGTGCCCCGCAGCCAGACGAAGACGAAGACGAGCATGACGACCTTGCCGAAGAACCACAGCATGGGCCACCAGCCCGAGTTGGCGCCTCCCCAGATGCTGGTGATCGGCCACGGCGCGTGCCAGCCGCCGAGGAAGAGCGTCACGGTGAACGCCGACATCGTCACCATCGCGACGTACTCGCTGAGCATGAAGAGCGCGAACTTCAGCGAGCTGTACTCCGTCTGGAAGCCCGCCACCAGCTCAGACTCCGCTTCGGGCAGGTCGAACGGCGCGCGGTTCGTCTCACCGACGATGGCGATGAAGAAGATGATGAAGCTGGGCAGCAGCAGGATCGCGTACCAGCCGGGGGCCGGGACGTCGAAGCCCCCGATGCTCAGCCGGGTGCCGTCGCCCTGGGCGGCGACGATCCCGCTGGTCGACATCGTGCCGGCGGTCATGAAGATCGCCACGATGCTCAGGCCCATGGCGACCTCGTACGAGATCAACTGGGCGGTGGCGCGCAGGCCGCCGAGCAGCGGGTACGTGGAGCCGCTGGCCCAGCCGCCGAGCACGATGCCGTACGCGGCCAGCGAGGAGAGGGCCAGCACCACCAGCACCGCCACCGGCACGTCGGTGACCTGTAGCGGCGTCCGGTGCCCGAAGATGCTGACCATCGGCCCGAACGGAATCACCGACAGCGCGGTGACCGCGCAGACCACCGAGATCACCGGGGCGAAGAAGTAGACGACCTTGTCGGCCGCCTTCGGCAGGATGTCCTCCTTGAAGGCCAGCTTCAGGCCGTCGGCGAGGGTCTGCAGCAGGCCGAACGGGCCGGCCTGGTTGGGGCCGGGCCGCACCGCCATCCGGCCCACGACCCGCCGCTCGAACCAGACGCCGAGCAGCGTGGCCAGCACGGCGACGACGAACGCGAAGACAACCTTGATGAGGACCAGCCACCAGGGGTCCCGGCCGAAGTCGGCCAGCGTGGGATCCTGTGCCAGGTAGACCGCGTTCACTGGACGCCCCTTCCGTTCGCGGAGATCTGTACCACCGCGCCGGACGTCGCACCGAGGCTGCGCCGCACGGTCGAGCCGGGCGAGTTGGTCGGCAGCCAGACGACGCCGTCCGGCATCTCGGTGATCTCCGCCGGCAGGGTCAGCGCCCCCCGGTCGGTGCCCACCGTCACCGGGTCGCCGTCGGCGACGCCGAGCGCCTCCGCGGTGCCCTTGCCCAGCCGGACCACCGGCGGACGGGCGGTGCCGGCGAGGTACTCGTCGCCGTCGATGAGGCTGCCCAGGTCGATCAGCTGGTGCCAGGTGGCGAGCACCGCCTCACCGGCCCCCGGCGCCCGCACCTCGCCCGGCTCCACCGACGGGACGGCGGGGCGGTCGGTACGGGTCCGCGGCAGCGCACCCAGCTCGCGGCGGACGCTGAGCACGTCACCGGTGCCGAGCTGCACGTCGAGCTGCGCGGCGAGCGCGTCGAGCACCCGGCCGTCGGTCATCGCCGCGGTGTGCAGCACCGCCTCGAAGGTGCGCAGCCGACCCTCCCAGTCCAGGAAGCTGCCGGCCTTCTCGGCCACCGGGGCGACGGGGAAGACCACGTCGGCCCGCCGGGCCACCGCGCTCATCCGCACCTCCAGGCTGACCAGGAACGGCACCTCGTCCAGGGCCGCCTCGGCCAGCCGCGGGTCGGCCACGTCGGCCGGGTCGACCCCGGCCACCACCAGCGCGCCGAGCTGACCGTCGGCTGCGGCGGCGAGAATGCCGTCGGTGTCCCGGCCGGCCTGGCTCGGGATCACCCCGGCCGCGATGTCCCACGCCTCACCCAGCTCGGCCCGGCCGGCCGGCTCGTTGACCAGCCGGCCACCGGGAAGCAGGTTGGGCAGGCAGCCCGCGTCGACCGCGCCGCGGTCACCCGCGCGCCGCGGCACCCAGGCCAGCTTCGCGCCGGTACGCCGGGCCACGTCGGCCGCCGCGGAGAGCCCGCCCGGCACGCTGGCCAGTCGCTCGCCGACGATCAGGATCGCGCCCTCGGCACTGAGCGCCTCGGCGACCGTCGCGTGCTCGGCGAGCACCGTCGCCTCCTCGCCCGGCACCACCCGGGCCAGCTTGGCACCGAGCTTCTCCAGGCCACGGGTGGCGAACGGCGCGAGCGCGTACACCGTCAGCTTCTTCTTCAGGTACGCCTTGCGCAGCCGCAGGAAGAGGATCGGGCACTCCTCCTCCGGCTCCAGCCCGACCAGCACGACAGCCGGCGCCTTCTCGACGTCGGCGTACGTGACGTCGGTGACCCCGGCGACGGAGCTGGCCAGGAAGTCGGTCTCCTCGCGGGAGACCGGCCGGGCCCGGAAGTCGATGTCGTTGGTGTTCAGCGCGACCCGGGCGAACTTCGCGTACGCGTAGGCGTCCTCGACGGTCAGCCGGCCACCGGTCAGCACCGCCGTGCCCTGCCCACCGTCCCGCGCCGCGCGCAGCCCCTCGGCGGCGACGGCCAGCGCCTCGCTCCACGCGGCCTCACGCAGCTCGCCGGTCTGCGCATCGCGGATGAGCGGGGTGGTGAGCCGGTCGAAGGCGCGGGTGTACTGGAAGCCCCACCGCCCCTTGTCGCAGTTCCACTCCTCGTTCACCGCCGGGTCGTCGCCGGCCAGCCGGCGCAGCACCTTGCCGCGGCGCCAGTCGGTGCGCTGGGCGCACCCGGCCGAGCAGTGCTCGCAGACGCTCGGGGAGGAGACCAGGTCGAACGGCCGGGCCCGGAAGCGGTACTGGGTGCCGGTCAGCGCGCCGACCGGGCAGATCTGCACCGTGTTGCCGGAGAAGTACGAGTTGAAGGGAACGTCCCCGGTGTCACCGCAGGCCGAGTCGCCGCAGCCGGTGTCGGCTGCGGCGCCGTAGTCCTCGTCCCGGTAGATGTTGATCTCCTCGGCGGACGACCGGCCCATCAGGTCGATGAACTTGTCGCCGGCGATCTCCTCGGAGAACCGGGTGCAGCGCTGGCAGAGCACGCAGCGCTCGCGGTCGAGCAGCACCTGCGTGCTGATCGGCAGCGGCTTCGGGTACTCCCGCTTGTGCTCGTGGAACCGCGAGTCGGCGCGGCCGGTGGACATCGCCTGGTTCTGCAGCGGGCACTCGCCGCCCTTGTCACACATCGGGCAGTCGAGCGGGTGGTTGAGCAGCAGCAGCTCCATGACCCCCTCCTGCGCCTTCTTGGCGACCGGAGAGGTGAGCTGCGTGCGCACCACCATGCCGTCGGCGACGGTCTGGGTGCAGGAGGCGACCGGCTTGCGCTGCCCCTCCACCTCGACCAGGCACTGCCGGCACGCGCCGGCCGGGGCCAGCAGCGGGTGGTCGCAGAACCGGGGGATCTCGGTGCCCAACTGCTCGGCGACCCGGATCAGGAGCGCCCCCTTGGGGGCGGTGACCTCGACGCCGTCGATGGTGAGCGTGACAGTCTCGGTCTGCTTCGCTACGTCGGTCATCAGTGCGCTCCAACCAGCTGCTTGTCCGACAGCTTCGGCGCGGTACGTCCCTCGATGTAGTCGAGGTAGTCCTGCTTGAAGTACTTCAGCGACGAGGTCACCGAGCTGGTCGCGCCGTCGCCCAGACCGCAGAACGAGCGGCCGAGGATGTTGTCGCAGGTGTCCAGCAGGGTGTCCAGGTCCTCGTGGGTGCCCTGGCCGGCGAGGATCCGCCGGTAGACCCGGACCATCCAGTAGTTGCCCTCGCGGCACGGGGTGCACTTGCCGCACGACTCGTGGTGGTAGAACTCCAGCCACCGGTAGGTCGCGTAGACCGGGCAGTCCTGGTCGGAGAAGATCTGGGTGGCCGTGGTGCCGAGGATCGAGCCGGCCGCCGCCACCCCCTCGAAGTCCAGCGGCACGTCCAGGTGCTCGGCGGCGAGCAGCGGCGTCGACGAGCCACCCGGCGTCCAGAACCTCAGGTTGTGGCCGGGCTGCATACCGCCGGCCAGCTCGATCAACTCCCGCAGGGTGACGCCCATGCCGCACTCGAACTGGCCCGGGTTGGCGATCCGGCCGGAGAGCGAGTAGATCATCGGGCCGGACGACTTCTCCGTGCCCATGCTCTTCCACCAGTCGGCGCCGCCCAGCACGATGTACGGCACGCTGGCGATGGTGCCGACGTTGTTGACCACGGTCGGGCTCGCGTACAGGCCGTGGGTGGCCGGGAACGGCGGGCGCAGCCGGGGCTGGCCCCGGAAGCCCTCCAGCGAGTCCAGCAGCGCGGTCTCCTCGCCGCAGATGTACGCCCCGGCGCCCGAGTGCACCACCAGCTCCAGGTCGAACCCGGTGCCGAGGATGTTCCGGCCGAGGTAGCCCTTGGCCTGTGCCTCCCGCACGGCGTTGCGCAGCCGGCGGGCGGCGTGCACCGCCTCGCCGCGGATGTAGATGTAGGCGCGGTTGGCCCGGATCGCGTACGAGGCGATGATCACGCCCTCGACGAGCGCGTGCGGGTCGTGCGTCATCAGCGGGAGGTCCTTGCAGGTGCCCGGCTCCCCCTCGTCGGCGTTGACCACGAGGTAGTGCGGCTTGCCGTCGCCCTGCGGGATGAATCCCCACTTGAGACCGGTCGGGAAGCCGGCGCCGCCGCGACCGCGCAGGCCGGAGTCCTTGATCAGCTGGATCAGGTCGTCCGGGTGCGCCTTCAGCGCCTTGCGCAGGGCCGCGTAGCCGTCGAGCTTCTCGTAGGTGCCGATCCGCCAGGCGTCCGGCGACAGCCAGCGCTTGGTGAGGACCGGCGTCAGCTTGGCCAGGGTCTCCGGCCGGGGAGTGGTCACTTCTGGACCCCCGTCTCGCTCGCGGCGGCGGAGCCCGCGCCAGCGGCGCCCGTTCCCGCCTCGGCTTCCTTGAGGTTGCGCTTCTGCGCTCCGGCCTCGTCGCCGGCGGGCTTGCCGTCGCCGGCCGCCGCGTTGGCCGCCACACCGGCGGCCTCCGCCTCCTGCGCGTCGCGGGAAGCCGGCGGCGCGCCGTCCACCGGGACCTTGGTCCCGGGGGCGTCCGGCACGGCGGTCGTCGCGTCGGGCTGCCGCGTCTCGGCGGCCCGCACCTCGGGCGACTTGTCGTCCGGCGCCTTCACGTCGCGGGTGGTGCTGCCGGCCGCCTCGGCGGCGGGGACCGCCTCGCCGATGCCGGCGTTGCCGGTCGTACCCGTGGCGGCCCTGGCCGGCGCGGGGGCCGGCTTCGCGGCGGCCTCGCTCCTGGCCTTGGCCTCGGCGGCAGCCTTGTCGGCCTCGGCCTTGCTCCGGATCGGGGTGTTCGGGTCGAAGCCCGGCACCGAGATGCCGTGCTCCTGCGCCAGCCGCAGCCCCCGCAGAGTGGGCTCTCCCGGCCCGCCGTCGGCGACCGCACCCTCCCGCTCGTCGGCGAAGCCGGCGAGCTGCACCGCCATCTCCTTGAGCGTGCAGAGCCGGGCGCCCCGGGTCGGCATCGGCCGGCCCCCGGCGCGCAGCTCGTCGACCACGCCCCGTGCGGTCTGCGGGTCCACGCCGTCGAAGAAGTCGTAGTTGACGGTCATCACCGGGCCGTAGTCGCAGGCCGCCAGGCACTCCGCGTGCTCCAGGGTGATCTTCCCGTCGGCGGTGGTCTCGTCGTGCCCCACGCCGAGGTGCTCGGCGAGGGTGTCGTAGACCTCCTGGCCGCCGAGCACGTTGCACATCGTGTTGGTGCAGACGCTCACCAGGTAGTCGCCGGTCGGCCGGCGCTTGTACATGGTGTAGAAGGTGGCGACCGCGCCGACCTGGGCCTTGTTCAGGCCCAGCACCTCGGCGCAGAACGCCACGCCGGCCGGGGAGACGTAGCCCTCCTCGGCCTGCACGAGGTGCAGCAGCGGCAGCAGCGCCGACCGGGACCGGTCGGCCGGGTAGCGGGCGATGATCTCCCGTGCCCGTTCGCGGGTCTCGTCAGTGAAAACGCTCATCGGTCACAACCACCCATCACGGGGTCCAGCGAAGCCCCACCGGCGATCACGTCGGCGATCAGGCCGCCCTCGGCCATCGCCGGGAGGGCCTGGAGGTTGACGAAGCTCGGCTCCCGGTAGTGCACCCGGTACGGCCGGGTGCCACCGTCGGAGACGGCGTGCACGCCCAGCTCGCCGCGGGGCGCCTCAATGCCGACGTACACCTGGCCCGGCGGCACCCGGAAGCCCTCGGTGACGAGCTTGAAGTGGTGGATCAGCGACTCCATCGACTGACCCATGATCTTCGCGACGTGCTCCAGCGAGTTGCCCATGCCGTCGACGCCGATGGCGAGCTGCGCCGGCCAGGCGATCTTCTTGTCGGCCACCATCACCGGGCCCGGCTTGAGCCGGTCCAACGCCTGCTCGACGAGCTTGAGCGACTCCCGGATCTCGGCGAGCCGGACCAGGTAGCGGCCCCACACGTCGCCGTCGGTGTGCGTCGGAACGGCGAACTCGTACGTCTCGTACCCGCAGTACGGCATGGTCTTGCGCAGGTCCCAGGCCAGCCCGGCCGAGCGCAGCACCGGGCCGGTCACGCCGAGCGCGAGGCAGCCGGTCACGTCCAGCACGCCGACGTTCTTCGTCCGCTCGAGCCAGATCGGCTGCTCGGAGAGCATGGTCTCGTATTCCTTGAGCCGCTTCGGCAGCAGCTTCAGGAACTCACGGATCTTGACGATCGCCTCGTCCGGCACGTCCTGCGCGACACCGCCCGGCCGGACGTACGCGTGGTTCATCCGCAGGCCGGTGATGATCTCGAAGATCTCCAGGATGTACTCACGCTCACGGAAGCCGTAGAGCATGATGTTGATCGCGCCCAGCTCCATGGCGGTGGTGGCCACCCAGACCAGGTGCGACGAGATCCGGTTCAGCTCCATCATCAGGACCCGGATGGTGTTCGCCCGCTCGGTGATCTGCTCCTCGATCCCGAGCAGCTTCTCCACCGCCAGCGCGTACCCGGTCTCGTTGAAGATCGGGGCGAGGTAGTCCATCCGGGTCACGAACGTGCTGCCCTGGACCCAGTTGCGGTATTCGAGGTTCTTCTCAATGCCGGTGTGCAGGTAGCCGACGACCGCGCGGGCCTCGCGGACCGTCTCGCCCTCCAGCTCGAGGATCAGCCGGAGCACGCCGTGCGTCGACGGGTGCTGCGGGCCCATGTTGACGACGATCCGCTCGTCGTTGATCGGGTCGGTCCCCGAGACGACGCTGTCCCAGTCACCACCGGTGACCGTGAAGACCCTGCCCTCGGTGGTGTCGCGCTCGGTGGCGTAGTTCGACGTGCTCACTGGTAGGACCTCCTCCGGTCCGGCGGCGGGATCTCAGCGCCCTTGTACTCGACCGGCACACCGCCGAGCGGGTAGTCCTTGCGCTGCGGGTGCCCCTCCCAGTCGTCCGGCATGAGGATCCGGGTCAGGTTGGGGTGGCCGTCGAAGACGATGCCGAACATGTCGTACGCCTCGCGCTCCTGCCAGTCCGCCGTGGGGTAGACCGACGTGACGCTCGGCAGGTGCGGCTCCTCGACGGAGACCGCGGCCTCCAGCCGCACGGTGCGGCGGTAGGTCATCGAGGTGAGCTGGTAGACGACGTGCAGGCGACGGGCGTCGGCGCCGAGGTAGTCGACCCCGGACACGGACGAGCAGAGCTCGAAGCGGAGCGCCATGTCGTCCCGCATCACCTGGCAGACCTCGGCGATCCGCTCCGGGCGGATGTGCAGGGTCAGCTCGCCCCGGTCGACCACGACCTTCTCGATGGCGTCGCCGAAGGCCGGGTAGGCCTCCTCCAGCGCGTCGCGCACCTCGTCGAAGTAGCTCCCGTACGGCCGGGGGGCGTCCTCGATGGTCCGGCGCTGGCGGACGAGGCCGCCGAAGCCGGACACGTCTCCGGAGCCCTGGTTGCCGAACATGCCCCGGCCGGCCGGGCTGGCCGGGGGGAACTCGGCCGGCGCTCCGCTGGTGGCGCCGGCCGGCGTCACCGGAACCGGCACGCCGCCGTCGTTAGGCGCGGTCACCGTGCCTGCCCTCCGTTCGCGGCTGCGGGGCTCCGCTCCGCCGCACTCCTCGCGTTCACCGCGACCCTCCGTGCTGAAGGTGGTTCTGAGCCTTCATCCAGTTCTCGATCCGCAGCTGCTCCTCGCGACCCTCACGGACCGCCTTGGTCCACTCGGCCCGCCGGGCCTTGTCGCTGCGGTACGACGACGGCATCGAGCCGTAGGGGACGACGGGGACGTCGCCACGGGCCTTGCGCGCCTCGAGCATCTTGCGGCCGTTCGGGCCGAGCGGCTCGTGCCCGATCTTCTCGCGCAGCTTGAGGACCGCGTCGATGAGCATCTCGGGCCGGGGCGGGCAGCCGGGCAGGTACATGTCGACCGGGACGATGTGGTCGACGCCCTGGACGATGGCGTAGTTGTTGAACATGCCGCCGCTGCTGGCGCAGACGCCCATCGAGATGACCCAGCGGGGCTCCGCCATCTGGTCGTAGATCTGGCGCAGCACCGGAGCCATCTTCTGGCTCACCCGGCCGGCCACGATCATCAGGTCGGCCTGCCGGGGCGAGGCCCGGAAGACCTCCATGCCCCAGCGGCCCATGTCGTAGTGCGGACCACCGGCGGCCATCATCTCGATCGCGCAGCAGGCCAGGCCGAAGGTGGCCCCCCAGACCGACGTCTTCCGCGACCAGTTGACCAGCTTCTCCACCGAGGTGAGCAGGACACCGGCGGGAAGCTTCTCCTCGATACCCATCTGAGGTTCCTCCCTCAGTCCCAGTCCAGGCCGCCACGCCGCCAGACGTAGGCGTAGGCGACGAAGACCGCGACGATGAACAGGACCATCTCCACGAAGCCGAAGATCGGCAGGGCGTCGAACGAGACCGCCCAGGGAAAGAGGAAGATGATCTCGATGTCGAAGACGATGAAGAGCATCGCCGTCAGGTAGAACTTGATCGGGAACCGGCCGCCGCCGACAGGCTGCGGGCTGGGCTCGATGCCGCACTCGTACGCCTCGAGCTTGGCCTTGTTGTAGCGCCGGGGACCGGCGAAGCGGGCAGCGGCCACGGAGAACAGGGCGAACCCCGCGGCGAGGGCGAACAACCCGATGATCGGTGCGTAAGGCGAGAGCGACATCGTTTTCTCCTGCTCGTCCTTCCCTGCCCCTGGTCCTTGTCAAAAATCACACTATTCACATCCCCGGCGACGGGCATCGGCGGGGTCGATCTCTGCCCTGGCTGGTGGCCGTCGCCGGCCACGCGCCCGGTAGTCACACGGCTGGTGCCACCCTGGTCATCGTGTTGATGACGCGGTCCATCGCGTCCCCGTCCCGGGGGTCGGTCAGGTTGGCCAGCAGCTTGAGCACGAAGCGCATCAGCATCGGGTGGGGCATGCCGTGCTTCGTGGCGATCCGCATGATCTCGGGACGGCCGATGAGCTTCACGAAGATGCCGCCGAGCCGGTAGTAGCCGCCGAAGCGAGCCTTCAGCTCCGTCGAGTACGCCGCCAGGGCACGCTCCCGGTCCGCGCCGGCCGGGCGGGCGAGCGCCTGCACGGCGACCTCCGCGGCCAGCTCGCCGGACTCCATCGCGTACGCGATGCCCTCGCCGTTGAACGGGTTGACCATGCCGCCGGAGTCGCCGACCAGCATCACGCCACGGGTGTAGTGCGGCACCCGGTTGAACCCCATGGGGAGGGCGGCGCCGAGGATCGGGCCCTCCGCGTTCGCCTCGTCGGTCATGCCCCAGTCGGCGGGCGTGTTGGCCAGCCAGTCGGTGAGCAGCCGCCGGTAGTTGGTCTTGCCGAAGGCGGACGAGGAGTTGAGCACGCCGAGGCCGACGTTGACCCGGCCGTCACCCAGCCCGAAGATCCAGCCGTACCCGGGCAGCAGGCTGTCGCCGCTGTCCTTGCTGCGCAGTTCCAGCCAGGATTCCAGGTAGTTGTCGTCGTGCTTGGCCGGCGAGCGGTAGTAGCGACGGACGGCGACGCCGATCGGCCGGTCCTCCCGCTTGGCCAGCCCGAGGGCGAGCGGGAAGCGGCCGGAGACCCCGTCGGCCGCGACGACCAGCGGCGCGTGGAAGGTGGCGGGCTCCTTGCCCGGGCCGACCTCCGCCTCGACTCCGGTCACCCGGCCGTCCGGGCCCAGGACCGGGCCGGTGACGTTCACGCCGGTACGCAGGTCGGCCCCGGCCTCGACGGCCCGTCGGGCGAGCAGGTCGTCGAAGTCGAGCCGGGTGCGCACCAGGCCGTAGTTGGGGAAGCTCGCCAGGTCGGGCCAGTCCAGCTCCAGCCGGACGCCGCCGCCGATCACCCGCAGGCCCCGGTTGTGCAGCCAGCCGGCCTCGGGCGAGGTGTCCACACCCATCCGGATCAGCTGCCGCACCGCGCGCGGGGTCAGCCCGTCGCCGCAGACCTTCTCCCGGGGGAACTCGGTCTTCTCCAGCAGCAGGACCCGTACGCCGTGCTGAGCCAGGTGGTACGCGGTAGCCGACCCACCGGGACCGGCGCCCACGACGATCACGTCGGCGTCATGCTCCACCGCGGCCATCCGCGCCTCCTCCCGCACGCTCGTGAAATGCTTCACAAGCCAGACGGTGGGAGTCTATGACCGACGCGAAAACCGGGCCGGAGCAGGGGTACCTAACTTGCCGGAAACGCTCCGGCCGAGGCCGGGCGGGGCCTCGGTGCCGGGCGGTGGGCGGGGCCTCAGTGCCGGGCGGAGGTGGCCGCGTCCAGACCGGCGTCGTGCCGGATCGCCTCCGGCAGATGCTCGCGCAGCGCGCCGCCGGCGGCGCGGTCCAGGGCGGCCAGCACCTCGGCCACCACCTGACGGACATCGGCGGGATCCGCGCCGGCCAGCTCCTTGAGCTGGGCGATGAGTTCGGCCGCGTCGTCCTCGGCGGCCTCCGCGCCGGCTGCCTGGTCTGATCCCGTCATGGGGCGAGCTTACGGAACAAAGTGGAGCGAAAACGGATATTTACGAAAGACGGATCAGGTTGCCTGAACGCGGACCGCCCGGTGCAGCGCCGCGATCCCGCCCGACATGTTGCGCCAGGCCACCCTGCCCCAGCCCGCCGCGCCGATCCGCGCGGCCAGGGCCGGCTGGTCGGGCCAGGCCCGGATCGACTCGGCCAGGTAGACGTACGCGTCGGGGTTGCTGGAGACGGTGCGTGCCACGCTCGGCAACGAGCGCAGCACGCACGACAGGTAGAGGGTGCGGAACGCCGGGTTCACCGGGGTGCTGAACTCGCACACCACCAGCCGGCCGCCCGGCCGGGTGACCCGGGCGAACTCACGCAGGACGGCATCGGTGTCGTTCACGTTGCGCAGCGCGAACGAGATGGTCACCGCGTCGAAGCTCGCGTCGGCGAAGGGCAGCTTCAGCGCGTCCCCGGCCAGCAGCGGCACCTGGGGACGGGAGCGCTTACCGACTCGCAGCATGCCGAGGGACAGGTCCGCGCCCACCACGTACGCGCCCGACTGCGCCAACTCCTCGGTGGAGACGCCGGTGCCGGCACCCACGTCGAGCACCCGCTCACCCGGCCGCAGGTCGAGCGCGGCCCGGGTGGCCCGCCGCCAGAACCGGTCCTGTCCGAAGGAGAGGATGGTGTTGGTCACGTCGTAACGCTCCGCCACGCCGTCGAACATCGCGGCGACCTCGTGCGGCTGCTTGTCCAGGTTGGCGCGCTGGCCCTGCGGGGTACGGCTCACCCCTCCACTCTGCCAGCAGGGCTCCGCCCGGCGGCCGGCGGGTCGGCCGTGGGCCGGGTATGCCACAGGGGCGGGGTGGTCGCCCACCCCGCCCCCGTGCGGCCGTACGTCAGTCGGTCGACTTCTCGTCGCCGGGCGCCACCAGGACGACCCGGCGCCGCCGGGAGACCAGCAGCAGCGCGCCGCCGGCCAGCAGCACGGCCGCGCCGATGCCGCCGATCAGGCCGGCCTGCACGCCGGTCACCGGCAGCCCGCCGCCGTCACCGCCACCACCACCGGTGCCCGGGGTCGTGGTCGTGGTCGGGCCCGGCGTGGGCCCGCCGGTCGGGGTCGCCGTCGGCGCCACGGTCGGGGTCGGCGTCGGGGTCGGCTGCGCCGACAGGTCGACGAAGGCCTCGAAGGTCGTGTGGTTGTCCAGCACGTCGACCTCGCTGAAGGCCTTCCGCTGCGCCGGGCTGGCCACCTGCGGCTCCGCCTCCGGCTCGCCCTCGACCACGTCCAGCCCGCGCGCGAAGAGGTCACCTTCCCGGAGCACCGGCTCGGTCACGCCGTCGCCGACCTTCACCGTGACGTCGGCGGTGTAGTACTGCCCGCGGCGGATGGTCACGCCGGCGTCCTCGCAGAACGCCTGCGCCTTGCCGAGGAACTCCTGCTCGACGCAGCCCTCGGGCAGGGTAACGAAGCTCACACCCGCCGGGAGGGTGATGCCGTAGAAGACGCCCGTCGCGGGCCGGCTGCCGTCGTTGTAGACCGCCCAGTCCAGCGGGACGGTCTCGCCCCGGCGCACCGGCCTCAGGTCCGGCTCGTCGGCCACCGCGCCGTTGACCACCACATTGGCCTGGACGTCCTGCACCCAGGCGGTGAGGTCGTAGCCCGGCTTCGTCACGGTGATCGGCACGTCGAGTTCGTAGTTGTTGTCGGGGTTCGGGTCACCGGCGGCCGAGCTGACCGTCACCACCAGCACGCCGCCGTTGCCCTTGGCGCCGGTGCTGAACAACGGGATGCCGAAGTCCTCGCCGGTGCCCCCGCGCAGGTCACCGAGCAGGCAGGTGAACGTGGCGCCGGCCGTCTCGCAGCCGTCCGGGACGACGTAGCCGACCCTCTTGGCCTTGAGGCCGCTGGTGTCCACGGTGACGGTGACGGCCTTCGCGTCGACCGCGGCGGTGAGGTTCTGGACGGTGAACTTGAACGGCTTGGCCTTCGCCGCCTTCACGCCCTTGGCCACGTGGTAGCTGACCGGCGTCAGAGCCAGGTCCACCTGGTCGGCGGCGTGTGCGGGAGCGGCGACGGCGGCCAGGCCGCCCGCCGCGAGCAGGGCCACGGCGCCGGCGCGGGCCAGGGCCGAGCGGTGGAACAGGGTCATCGGTCCCCCGGGGGTTGGGAAGAAACGGATGGTTGCGGAACCGGGCCGGACGCTATCGAAGGTCGATGCGACGCGCCAGCAGGGAGAACGTGTTTCATCCGTCCGGTCGGTCCGGTCCGCCGGACGGCCGGGCAGACGGTGGGGGCGGGATGGTCACCCATCCCGCCCCCACCGCCGTGCGTTATGTGAACGACCCTCGCGGGTCGATGGAGGACGAACGTCAGGCAGTCGGCTTCTCGTCGCCCGGGGTCACCAGGACGATCCGGCGCCGCCGCGCCACCACGAACATGACCGCGCCCGCGACCAGGACCGCGCCGCCGATCCCGCCGATCAGGGTGGTCTGCGCGCCGGTCACCGGCAGGCCACCGCCGTCGCCGTCGCCACCGCCGCCCTCGCCACCGGTCCCGGCGGCCACGACGACCGCGTAGTCGTCCTTGTTGTCGGTCGGGTCGAGGTCGGTGAACCGCGGGTCGGCGGCGCTGAGCACCTCGGCCTTGCCGATGGTGCTGCGGGTGCTCTTCCTGGCCAGCGGGGAGTCGACCGGCAGGGAGCCGAGCGCCTCGGCCTCGAGCGAGCCGCCCGGCAGGGTCGAGGGAGCCTTGACGCCCTTGTCGACCACCACCGGCATCGGCAGGAACAGCACCATCTGCGGCTCGAACTGGAACGCCTTGTCCTCGCAGACCGCGGTGCGCTTGTCCGCGCCGTAGGTGCAGGCCTCCACCGGCCCCGCGAAGGTGACACCCTCCGGCAGCCGGAACGTCAGCTTGACGCCCTTGCCGATCAGGTCGCCCTGGTTGATGACCTGGCCGAAGACGATGGCGGAGTCGCCCGGCCGCAGCGGGGCCGCCGGCTGCTCCTCCTCGGCCTCGGGGTCGAACCGGGTCTTCACGTCCTGCACCACGACGCCCAGGTCGACGCCGCTGTCCGTGGTGATCTCGACGGTCGCCGTGGCGGAGTTGTTGCTCTTGTCCGTGTCGTCCGGCGACTCGATGCTGAAGGTCACCGGGGCGGAGTAGGCCTCCCTGGCCGCGTCCGGGTTCTTGACCACGAAGACGAGCACCTCGGCGGTCTCGCCCGGGCCGGGGATGTCCTCCTTGGCGACCTTGCAGGTCACCAGTTCGGGCCGGCCGTCACCGTCCATGGTGCAGTCTTCCGTGAACGGCGAGATCAACGCCTTGTCGAAGTCCACCTTCGACACGTCGGCCTTGACGATGAGCTCGGTCGGCGTGCCGGCACCCATGTTGCTGATCTTGACCCAGCCGAACTTGCCCTCCGCATTGGCGGTCGTCTTCATGCCGACGACGGCCTGGAGCGCCAGGTCCGTCTCGGTACCCGCGGCGTGGGCCGGCGTGCCCATCGCCGTGAACACGCCGGAGGCCAGCAGCGCGGCGGCGCCGAGGCGCGCCAGCGAGCGGTTACGGAAGATCATGGAGAGGTCCCCCCGTTGGGGTGCAGGAAAGGTACGGGCCGGGACGTTAGCGGTCCACGATCATGCCCGCCACCCCGCCTTCCGGCGAGCTGATCAGCACCGCTAAGAAACGCTTAAGGATTGTCCGGATTGATGTGCCTTGTTGTCACCGGCCGTCCGATCCCGCCGGATCGAACGCCGGATCAATCGGTACCCATGGTCGGTGACCGCTCCGCCGAACGGCCAACCGTCCCGATCCGGGGCGCCCACGACGTGTCGATCCGGCACTCACCCGCCGTAGACAGGGCTCGACCCCCGCCGTGCACGACGGCGGGGGTCGAGGTGTCGGGATCAGCGGGCGTCGACCAGCGGCAGGGGCTTCCCGGCGCCGCCGCCGGGCATGGCGATCGAGGAGAAGTGCGAGACCACCCGCTCGTCGGTCGGGTCGTCGGCCGGGCTGTGGTGCACGGCCAGCCGGTTGTAGAGCGTGTCCCGCTGGGCCGGAATCCGGTCCGCCGAGCGGATCATGCCGATGAGCTCGTGCAGGTTGGAGCGGTGCCGCGCGCCGGCGGAGGAGATGACGTTCTCCTCCAGCATGATCGAGCCCAGGTCGTCCACGCCCATGTGCAGGGCGAGCTGCCCGACGTCCTTGCCGGTGGTCAGCCAGGACGCCTGGAGGTGCGGCACCGTCTCGAAGAAGAGCCGGGCCACCGCGACCAGTCGCAGGTATTCCAGCGTGGTGGCCTGGGTCCGGCCCTTGAGGTGGTTGTTCTCCGGCTGGTACGTCCACGGGATGAACGCCCGGAAGCCCTTCGTGCGGTCCTGCACGTCGCGGATCATCCGCAGGTGCTCGATCCGCTCTGCCGCGGTCTCACCGGTGCCCATCATCATGGTGGCGGTCGACTCGACACCCTGCCGGTGCGCCAGCTCCATGACCTCCAGCCAGCGCTCGCCCGACTCCTTCAGCGGCGCGATCGCGGTGCGCGGCCGCGCGGGCAGCATCTCGGCGCCGGCGCCGGCGATCGAGTCCAGCCCGGCCGCCTTGATCCGGGCGATGGCCTCGTCGAGGCCGACGCCGGAGACCTTGGCCATGTGCAGGATCTCGCTGGGGCCGATCGAGTGGATGGCCAACTGCGGGTAGGCCTTCTTGACCGAGGAGAACAGCTCCTCGTAGTACTCCACGCCGTAGTCGGGGTGGTGCCCGCCCTGGAGCATGACCTGGGTGGCGCCCAGCTCGACCGCCTCGCCGCAGCGGCGCAGGATCTCCTCCGTCGGGTGGGTCCAGCCCTCCTTGTGCCGGGGGGCCCGGAAGAACGCGCAGAACTTGCACGCCGTCACGCAGACGTTGGTGTAGTTGATGTTGCGGTCGATCAGGTACGTGACGATGTTGTCCGGGTAGCGCCGTCGGCGCACCGCGTCGGCGGCCTCGCCCAGGGCGTGGAAGGGCGCCTCGGTGTAGAGCAGCAGGGCCTCCTCGGGCGTGATCCGCCCGCCGTCCGCGCCGCGCTGCAGGATGTCGTCGATCTCCCGGCTCACACTCACCCCCCGAGCCTACGTCGCCCCGCCCCCGGCCGACCTCGCCGGACTCCTGTCGCCCACGCCACAGGCCCCGCCGGGCGTCCGGAACCGAGGCGCTCACCCCGAGCGTCACGGTGGTCGTGCCTCAACGACCGCCAGTTCGACCTGTGGCGCGGCATTCGCCTACGGCGGCCGGGTCGAGGCCCCGAGCCGAGCACGGAGGAGGGGGGTCGGCGGGGCCCACGCGGTGCCACCGCCGGCCCCGCCGACCTGCTCCGCCCCGCCGCACGGCGGGAAGACCGGTCAGGCGTCGTAGTCGACCGTGAGCCGGTCGGTGGTCGGGCTGGACTGGCAGGTGAGCACGTAGCCGGCGGCCACCTCGTCCGGCTCCAGCGCGTAGTTGCGGGCCATCGTGACCGCGCCGTCGACCACCTTGGCCTTGCAGGTCGAGCACACCCCGCCCTTGCAGGCGTACGGCAGCTCGCCGCGAACCTTCAGCGCCGCGTCCAGCACCCGCTCGTCGCGCCGCATCGTGAAGCGCGACGAGCGGCCGTCCAGCATGATCGTCACCTCGGCGCCGCCCCCCGGCTCGTCGGCCGGGCGCCGCGGCGGGGCCGGGGCCTCGGCGACGTGGAACAGCTCCGTGTGCACCGCCGAATCCGGCACGCCCCGCGCGGCGAGCACCTCCCGGGCGTCCACCACCATGTCGTACGGGCCGCAGAGGAACCACTCGTCGACGGCGTCGCCGGGAACGATGGTGTCCAGCAGCCGGCCCAGCCGGTCGGCGTCGATCCGACCGGAGAGCAGCGGCGACTCGCCCTGCTCCCGGGAGAGCACGTGCACCAGGTGCAGCCGGGCCGGCCAGCGGTCCTTCAGGTCGGCCAGCTCCTCGGCGAACATCACCGTGTTCGCCGTGCGGTTGCCGTACACCAGCGTGAACGTGCTGGCCGGCTCGACGGCGAGCGCCGTCGCGACCAGCGCGAGCACCGGGGTGACGCCCGAGCCCGCGACCACCGCGCCGTAGTGGCGGACCCGCTCCGGCGCGAAGGCCGTGGTGAAGTGCCCGAGCGGCGGCAGCACCTCGATCGTGTCGCCGCCACGCAGCACGCCGCAGGCGAACGCGGAGAAGGCACCGCCGGGGATCTCGCGCACGCCGATTCGCAGCCGGCCGTGCCGGGCCAGCTCGTCGGGCGTGGAGCAGATGGAGTACGACCGCCGCACGTCCGCACCGGCGGCAGCGGCGGCAGCGGCGGTGCCGGGGCGCCGGACGGTGAGGTGCTGGCCGGCGGAGAACGCGAACGTCTCCCGCAGCTCCGCCGGCACGGCGAAGGTGACCGCCACGGCGTCGTCGGTGAGCCGGTCGACGGCGGCGACGGGAAGCGGGTGGAAGACCGGCCGGCGACGGACCGGGCGGGTGATGGTGACAGTCACAGCGCCTTCAGGTGGTCGAAGGGTTCACGGCAGGAACGGCAGCGCCAGAGCGACTTGCACGCGGTCGAGCCGAAGCGGCTGATCTGCTCGGTCTCGGGCGAGCCGCAGCGCGGGCAGCGGACCGCGAGGGTCAGCGGCACCACGTCGCCCGCGCGGACGGGCGACGGCGGGGCGATGCCGGCGGCGGCGAGCTTGGCCCGGCCGGCGTCGGAGATCCAGTCGGTGCTCCACGCCGGGTCGTAGACGGTCCGAACGTCGGCGTCGGGGTGACCGGCGGCGGCCAGCGCCCGGCGGATGTCGGCGCGGATCACGTCCATCGCCGGGCAGCCGGTGTAGGTGGGGGTGATGGTCACGACGACCCGACCGGTGGCCGGGTCCTCGTCGACCGCCCGCAGGATGCCGAGGTCGTCGATGGTGACGACCCGGATCTCCGGATCCACCACCGCCGCCACGGCTGCCCTGGGGTCGGTCACCAGTACCACCTTCCGTTCGCGACTGCGGGGCTCCGCTTCGCTGCACTCCTCGCGCTCACCAGCGCCACCTTCCGTTCGCGACTGCGGGGCTCCGCTTCGCTGCACTCCTCGCGCTCACCAGCTGGCTCCGGGATGGGCGCGGTGCAGCACCTGCATCTCGGCGAGCAGGAAGGACAGGTGCTCGGTGTGCACGCCGTCGCGCCCGCCGGCCGGCGCCCAGCCGGGCTCCGGCCGGGTCAGCGTCGCCTCGTCGAGCACCGCAGCGACGCGGGCGTCGAAGTCGGCCCGCAGGGTGGCCGGGTCGACCGGCGCCGCCGGGGCCGAGGCGAACAACTCGTGCACGTACGGCCAGACCTGGTCGACCGCCGCCTGCATGCGCCGGTGCGACTCCTCGGTGCCGTCGCCGAGCCGCTTCACCCACAGCGAGCCGTGGTCGAGGTGGTAGGCCGACTCCTTCCGGGCCTTCGCCCCGATCGCGGCCAGCCGCACGTCGGCGCACCCGGCCAGCGCGGTGTAGAGCGGGAGCTGGTAGGCCGCGAGGAAGAACAGCTTGGCCATGGTGACCGCGAAGTCGCCGTTCGGCAGCTCCACCAGCAGGCAGTTGCGGAACTCCCGGTCGTCGCGGAGGTACGCCAGCGCGTCCTCGTCGCGGCCGGCGCCCTCCAGCTCGCCCGCGTACGACAGCAGGAGCCGGGCCGCGCCGAGCTGGTCGAGGGCGATGTTCGCCAGCGCGATGTCCTCCTCCATCTCCGGCGCGCGGGTGGTCCACTCGGCCAGCCGCTGCGCCGCGATGAGCGCGTCGTCGCCGAGGGCGAGGGCGAAGTCGAAGGGGCCGGTCACGCCGCCACCTCGCTCCGCCCGGCGGCGGCGCGACGCGCCCCGGTCCTGAGCCGGATGGTTCGCTCGCTGTGCTCGCTCACAGGTGGGCCACCCCGTCCGGCACCTCGTAGAAGGTGGGATGGCGGTAGACCTTGTCGGCCGCCGGGTCGAAGAACGCGTCCTTCTCGTCGGGGCTGGACGCGGTGATCGCGCCCGCCGGCACCACCCAGATGGAGACGCCCTCCTGACGGCGGGTGTAGAGGTCCCGCGCGTTCCGCAGGGCCAGCTCGGCGTCGGGGGCGTGCAAGCTGCCGACGTGGGTGTGCGACAACCCGCGCCGCGCCCGCACGAAGACCTCCCACAGAGGCGAAGAACTACTCACGCCGCCACCTTCTCCTTCTTCTCCGCCTGCTTGGCGGCGTACGCCACGGCGGCCTCGCGTACCCAGGTGCCCTCGTCGTGGGCGCGGCGCCGGTGCTCCGCCCGCTGCCGGTTGCATGGCCCGTCTCCCTTGATCACCCGCATCAGCTCGTCGTAGTCGGGCTGGGTGAAGTCGTACGACTGCCGGGACTCGTTCCAGCGCAGGCCCGGATCCGGGATGGTCAGCCCGAGGATCTCGGCCTGCTGCACGCACATGTCCACGAAGCGCTGCCGCAGCTCGTCGTTGGAGAACCGCTTGATCTTCCAGGCCATGGACTGCGCCGAGTGGGTGGAGTCGGTGTCCGGCGGGCCGAACATCGCCAGCGACGGGTACCACCAGCGGTCCACGGCGTCCTGCGCCATCGCCTTCTGTGCGGGGGTGCCGTGCGCCAGCGTGTGCAGGATCTCGTAGCCCTGCCGCTGGTGGAACGACTCCTCCTTGCAGACCCGGATCATCGCCCGCGCGTACGGCCCGTAGGAGCAGCGGCAGAGCGGGACCTGGTTGACGATCGCGGCGCCGTCGACCAGCCAGCCGATCGCGCCCACGTCGGCCCAGGTCAGGGTGGGGTAGTTGAAGATCGAGCTGTACTTCTGCCGCCCGCTGAGCAGCAGCTCGACCAACTCGTCCCGGCTGATCCCGAGGGTCTCGGCGGCGGCGTAGAGGTACAGGCCGTGGCCGGCCTCGTCCTGGACCTTCGCCAGCAGGATCGCCTTGCGCTTGAGTGACGGGGCGCGGCTGATCCAGTTTCCCTCCGGCTGCATGCCGATGATCTCGGAGTGCGCGTGCTGCGCGATCTGCCGAATCAGGGTCTTCCGGTACGCCTCGGGCATCCAGTCGCGCGGCTCGATCTTCTGGTCCGCCTCAATGACCTCGGCGAAGTACGCCGCGAGGTCCTCGTCCGGGCCGGGGGCGCCGACGCGGCGACCCCGTTCGGCGGCCTCCCGCAGCGCCGCCTCCGCCGCCTCGACCTCGCCGAGCAGGCCACCGCCGGGCGCGTCGGCGGAGAAGTCGTTGCCATACATGGGGCAAGTGTTACAGCTCGCCTCTCAAGACACCAGAGGGTGTAACAGGTTTCCGGAGACACTTTCGGCACGGGCAGGCACTACCACCAGCCGCTCAAACTATGACTTGAGTCACGAAGGGAAGATGAATCCTCTCAACAGCCGCATAGCGGCTCGATATCCCGCCTTCATGGCAAGTTGCCAGGTGTCGGGTTCTGGCGCGTCGCCGATCCGCACGTAGACTTCCCCCGTCACACCGATCGGTTGCCGACGATCGCCCCGAAACACGGAGGGCGCCTCCCCCGGCCCTCGGCGAGCGCCGATCCGTCCGGACAACCAGCCGGTCCCCCGGCCCTGACATCTGGAGCTCACCCACTCATGCGATCCCGCGTGACCCTGGTGCTCGCCGTCCTGGCGGTCCTCCTCGGTGGCGGCCTGCTCATCCCCGCCGCGTACGCCCGACTCGCCGGCGACGACGCCGCGAGCGGCGGACGCGGCGGCGGGAGCGTCGCGGCGCCCGCGCCGACCCCGCCCCCGCCGCCGACCCTGGCCGCCGGCCCCGTGTCGGTGGACTTCAAGGGCGAGTTCCTCTCGTGGGCGCTGATGGACCGGGAGACCGGCGAGATCTCCGGGTCGAAGAACATGGCCTCGACCAGCTCCACCGAGTCGATGATCAAGGCCTGGTTCGCGGCGGACTACCTCCGTCAGCTCGGTGACAAGCCGCTGCCGGCCGAGCGGAAGAAGCAGATCACCACCGCCATCCGGGACAGCAACGACGACGCCGCCAACGCCCTCTACGGCGCGGTGGGCCGCGCCGCGACGATCAAGCGGATGGTCAGCACCTGCGAGCTCACCGACACCAAGCCGGGCAACGTGCCGGGTTACGTGGGCTGGTGGAGCTTCACCCGGATGTCGCCGCGCGACGCCGTCCGGCTCGGCGACTGCATCGCCGACGGCACGGCCGCCGGACCCACCTGGACCAAGTTCCTGCTGGACGAGATGAGCAAGGTCAGGGGCAGCACGGCCGCCAAGGACCAGAAGGCCCGCTCCGGCGGCGGTCGTTGGGGCATCATCGACGGCCTCCCCCAGTCGATCGTCAGCCAGGGCCCGGTCAGCATGAAGAACGGCTGGACCCCGCTCAACTACGACGGCAACTGGCACGTGAACTGCCTCGCGGTCACCGACAAATGGAGCCTCGCGGTGATGCTCCGCTACCCGCAGAAGAGCGGCCTCGACTACGGCGCGCAGGTCTGCGCCTCGGTCACCAGCCAGCTCGTGACCCCGCAGCCGGGCGCCGCCCTCAAGGTGCCGCAGCAGCCCACCGGGAAGCTCTGATGGCGCGCCAGCGTCGGGCCGACGGGCCCGGGGACGCCTCCCCCGTCAGGCTGATCGTGATCGCGGTGGTCCTCATCGTCCTGGTGCTCGTCTCGCTGCGGCTGCTGCCGGGCTCGCCGTTCGAGTCGACGGCCGCCGCGACGTGGGGCGTCCCCGCCGGCCCGGCGGAACGCGCCACGGCAGCCCCGAGCGACCGCAGCTCGCGGCCGTCGCCGACGCCGACGCCGAGCCCCACCCCGGAACCGCTGCCGTTCGAGGCGAAGGACCTCGACCTGGACATCGAGGGCTGGTACTCCTGGAGCGTCCTCGACCGCCGCAGCGGCGAGATCATCGGCTCGGACAACATGGACGAGACCAGCACCACCGCGTCACTGATCAAGGCCTGGATCGTCGCCGACTACCTGCGCCGCGCCGACGACGCCGGCCAGACCCCGAGCGACGCCAGACTCGCCGACGCCACGAAGATCATCCGAGACAGCGACAACACCCGGACCGAGCAGTTCTACAACACGCTCAGCCGGTCCGCCTCGATCAAGCGGCTGATCTCCATCTGCGACCTGACCGACAGCAGCGTCGCCAGCGACGGCGGCTGGAGCCGGACGAAGCTCTCCCCCCGGGACACCGCACGGATGGGCGCCTGCATCGCCGACGGCCGCGCCGCCGGACCGAAGTGGACCAAATGGCTCGTCGACGAGATGCGGCTGGTCCGGGGCGGCGGTGACTTCGGCATCCGCAAGGCGTTCCCGGCCGCGGAACGCAAGACCATCGCCATCAAGAACGGCTGGATCGACCGGACGCGCGAGCAGGAGATGCACATCAACTGCCTCGCCATCGGCGACACCTGGACGATGGGCGTGATGGTCCGCTACCCGATCGGCAAGGGCTACGAGTACGGCATGAAGAACTGCCAGAAGATCACCGAAGCCCTCCTCCGCCCCACCACCTAGCCGCGCTCCCGGCCGGTCCGGGCGTCAGCCCGCGAAGAAGGCCGGGCCGGAGGTGGGCAGAGGCGGGGCGGCGTCGAGGGCGGCGGCGCGCCGCGCGAACTCGCGCAGGCCGGCCACCTGCCGCTCGCCGAGGGAGAAGTCCAACGCCCGGAAGTACGTCGCCAGGGTCGCCGCGTCGAACGGCTCCCAGCGTGCAGCCGCCTCGGCCACCTGGTCCAGCTCGGCCAGGCAGAGGTCCCGGGAACGCAGGAACGCCTCGTGCACCTCCTTGACCAGGCCGGGGTGGGCGGCGGCGAAGTCACGGCGTACCGCCCAGACGGCGAAGACCATCGGCAGGCCGGTCCACTCCCGCCACGCCTGCCCGAGGTCGGTGACCTCCAGCCCGCGCTTCGGTGCCTCGTAGAGGGCGCGCAGCGCCACGTCGCCGATCAGCACCCCGGCGTCGGCCTCCAGCAGCATCTGCGTCAGGTCGGGCGGGCAGCGGAAGTACTCGGGGTTCACCCCGTACCGCTCACCGAGCAGCAACTGGGCCAGCAGCACCCCGGTCCGCGAGGTCGAGCCCAGCGCCACCTTGCCGTGGTCCAACTCGGCCAGCGGACGGGTGGACACGATGTTGACGGACAGCACCGGGCCGTCGCTGCCGACCGCCAGATCGGGCAGGAGCAGCAGCTCGTCGGCGTGGCGCAGGTACTCCACGTGGGAGATCGGACCGATGTCCAGGTCACCGGCGACGAGCGCCGCGCTGAGCCGGTCCGGGGAGTCCTTGTGCAGGTCGACGTCGATCAGGGCGCCGGAGCGCATCAGCCCCCAGTAGATCGGCAGGCAGTTCAGGAACTGGATGTGCCCGACCCGGGGACGTGCGACGTGCTCAGCCATGCCCCGACCGTATCCCCGCCGCCGCGCCGGGGCTCAGCGGGTCGGCACGGGAGTGGCCAACCCCGCATCCGCCGACCCGTCACCCCGCCCGTCGGCCTGCACGCCGGCCACCTCACCGGGTCCGGCGGCCGACGATCCGGCCGGGGCGGATCCGGACGCGGCGCCGGCCGCGCGGGCACGCCGGACGGACCGGGTGACGACCGGTACGAATGCCACGACGACCAGCAGTCCGACCACGCCGGCCGCCGCGATCAGAGATCGCGGCGACAGCAGCGCCAGCAGGGCGCCCCCGATCAGGTAGCCGCCCATCGAGCCGCCCTGCACCGCCGCGCCGTAGGTGGCGTACGCCCGGCCGCGCGCCGCCTCGGGCACCCGCCGGGCGGTGAGCACGTTGGCGAAGACGTTCTCCCCGCCGTTCGCCGCGCCCGCGACCAGCCAGAGCGGCACCAGCAGCGCGGCCGTGGGCACGGCGGCGGCGACCATCACCATGAGGCAGATGCCGCCGAGGGTCGCCAGCACCCCGTACACCAAGGCGCCGTCGTCGGTGAGCCGCCGGGCCAGCCGGGCGCAGAGCCAACTGCCCGGCAGCATGCCCGCCATCCAGGCGGCGCCCACGAGCCCGTACGTGGTGGGTGAGCCGCCGAGGGTCTCCCGGATGAAGAAGACCTCGATCACGTTGATGCCGCCCACCGCCGTGATGACCGCCGCCGTGGTGAGGACGACAGCCAGCAGCAGCGGGTCGCGGCGCAGCCGCCAGGCCGGGCCCCGGTCCGCCCCGGCCGCCGGCGTGGCCGCGGCAGCCCGCCGGCCGCCCCGCCGGGTCCGCAGCAACAGGCCCACGGCCACAAGCGCGAGATAGCTCGCGGCGTCGATGAGCAGCGGTACGCGGGTGCCGAACTGCCCGACCAGCAGCCCGGCGAGCACCGGGCCGCCGAGCGCGCCCAGGGAGGAGGCGGTCTGACTGATCGCGCTGGCCCGGGGCAGGTCGGCGGGGCGCACCATCGTCGGCAGCAGCGCCGCGAGGCAGGGCTGGGTCACGGCCAGCCCGCAGGCGAGCAGCGCGACGAGTCCGATGACCAGGGCGGGGTGGTCGGCGAAGGCGAGCAGCGCGCACACGGTGGCCTGCCCGATGCCGACGGCGACCAGCAGCGTACGGCTGTCCACCCGATCGGCGAGCCGCCCGGTGATCGGGGCGAGCACCACCAGCGGCAGGGTGGCCGCCAGCAGCAGCCCGGACACGGCGAGGCCGCTGGCTCCGGCGCCCTGTAGCGCGAGCGCCAGGGCGGTGGCGGCAAGGAAGTCCCCGCAGATCGAGGTGCCACGCGCGGCGGCGGTGAGCCAGACGTCGGACCAGCGTGACTCGCCAGTTGTGAAGGACATGCTTCGAAAATAATCCTTCACAACTGATCGAATCAACCCCCTACGCCAGCGGCACCGCCCGGTACTGCGCCGCCACCGTGCGCGCCCCGGCCGGCGGATCCGACTGGCGGTTCCGCTGCCGGTACGGCTCGAACAGCGCACTCACCGCCTCGTTCAGCTCGACCAGTTCGGCGGCGGTGAGCAGCAGCAGCGTGTCGCTGAACAGCGCGGCGTCGTACCACTCGGGGGGCTCGTCGCCGGCATGGCGCAGCCATTCCCGGGCCCGTTCCAGGTCCCTGGCCGCGTGCGCCTCCACCAACGCCTGCTCGGCCGCGCGCACCTCCGGCCCGGCGGAGCGACCGGCGGTGACCATCAGGCCCTGGCCGACCGTGCGCCACAACCGCTCGCGCGCGTCCCCCCGGCTCGGCGCCTGCTCCACCAGGCCCGACTTCGCCAACGCCCGCAGGTGGTAGCTGGTCGCGCTCGGCGACAACCCGACCACCTCCGCGCACTCGGTGGCGGTCGCGCCGCCCTCCACCCTGCCCAGGTGCTCCATGATCGCGATTCGGGCCGGATGGGCCAGCGCCCGCATCACCTGCGGGTCACTGATCGTCATCCGCGGCCGCTCGGGACGCCCCTCCGTCATGGGTCCATGATTCCTGGTCGCGCGGTCCCCGGTGGCCGCCGGTGTGCCGGCGCTCGGGTTCGCTGATGTGTCGGCGCTCGGGATTCGCCGGTCAACCGGCACGCGGGTCCGTCGACGGGCACCGGTGCCCGGTCGCAATCCGGTGGAGCGGCGCGCGTTCGGCGCGTAGGCTGTCAGGTCGCTGACGGCCAGGGTGAGGTGACCACCGCATCGGACGTCCCGCGCCGGGGGCCGGCCATCCGCCCGCCGGAGACGCGAGCGACAGACAGATGACCCCGACGGGATTCAGCGTGACCGACCTCGATCTCGACCTCGACGCCGAACGCGAACACCTCGCCACCTCCCGGGCGGCACTGGCCCAGATGCGGGAACGCGCCCGAGCCCTCTTCGCCACCGGTGACCAGGTGGCCGGCGACGCGTACGCGGCCGAGACGCTCGGGCGCACCCTGGCCCGCCGGGTCGCCGAACTCGCCGACGACCCGACCACCCCGCTCTTCTTCGGTCGCCTCGACTTCGGTCCGGCGCCCGAGGCCCCGCCCACCGACGCCTCAGCTGTCAACGGGCGGGCCGGTGACGGTCGGGCCAGCAGCGGGCGGGCCGGTGACGCTGGGGACGGGCCGGACAGGTGGGACGCGGACCACGCCGGACGGCGGTACCACGTCGGTCGGCGGCACGTCACCGACAACCGGGGCGAGCCGCTCGTGTTGGACTGGCGGGCCCCGGTCTCCCGGTCGTTCTACCGGGCGAGCGCGCGCGACCCGCAGGGTGTGGCCGTACGGCGCCGCTTCGGATTCAGCAACGGGACGCTGACCAGCTTCGAGGACGAGCGCCTCGACCGGGGCGAGGAACTCGGCACGACCAGCCGGATCCTGACCGCCGAGATCGAACGGCCACGCGTCGGGCCGATGCGCGACATCGTCGCCACCATCCAGCCGGAACAGGACGAGCTGGTCCGGGCCGACCTGGCCGACTCGATCTGCGTGCAGGGCGCCCCCGGCACCGGCAAGACGGCCGTCGGCCTGCACCGGGCCGCCTACCTTCTCTACCTGCACCGGGAGCGGCTGCGGCGGTCCGGCGTACTGATCGTGGGGCCGAACCGGGCCTTCCTGTCGTACATCGCGGCGGTGCTGCCGGCACTCGGAGAAGTCGAGGTCGAGCAGGCCACGGTGGAAGACCTGGTCGGCCGGGTGCCGGTGCGGGCGGTCGAAGACCCGGCAGTCGCCGCGGTCAAGCACGACGCCCGGATGGCCGAGGTGCTGCGCCGGGCAGTCGACGCGCACATCGGCGAGCCCACCGAGCCGATCATGGTCTCGGACGGCTCGTACCGCTGGCGGATCGGGCTGGACCCGCTGCACCGGGTGGTCGAGGAGACCCGCCGGGAGCGCCTGCCGTACGCCACGGGGCGCGAGCGCGTCCGGGCCCGGGTGGTGGCGCTGCTGCAACGGCAGGCCGAGGCGCGGCGCGCCGAGTCGCCGAGCGACGCCTGGCTGCGCCGGATGGGCAAGGCCACACCGGTCACCACCTTCCTCGACGCGGTCTGGCCGGCACTCACCCCGGAGGGGCTGGTGCACGCCCTGCTCAGCGACCCGGAGCGGCTCGCCGCAGCGGCGGACGGGCTGCTCAGCGCCGAGGAACAGGCGCGGCTGCGCGGCGTCACCACCCCGGCCGCGACACCCGACCCGACGACGGCCAACCCGGTGACGCCCGGACCGACGACGGCCGGCACGGCGACACCCGACCCGAGGGCGGCCGATGCGGTGATGCCCGACCCGACCGCGACCGGCACGGCGACACCCGGCCCGACGGTGGCCGGTGCGGTGACACCTGGCCCGACGGTGGTGGTCGGTGGAACCCGCGCGCCGCGCCCGACGCGCCGCCTGGTTCCGGCCGGCACGAAGCTCGGCAGGACGCCGAAGGCCACGAAATGGACGGCGGCCGACGCCGTGCTGATCGACGAGGCGGCCGGGCTGATCGAGCGGCCGGGCGGCTTCGGACACGTCGTCGTCGACGAGGCGCAGGACCTCTCCCCGATGCAGTGCCGGGTGATCGCCCGGCGCAGCGAGCACGGGTCGATCACCCTCCTCGGGGACCTGGCTCAGGGCACCGCCCCGTGGGCCGCCGCAGACTGGCGGGAGTCCCTGCGCCACCTCGGCAAGCCGGACGCCGTCGTGGTGCCGCTGACGGTCGGCTTCCGGGTGCCCGCAGCCGTGGTCGCGTTCGCCAACCGGCTGCTGCCGGCGCTCGACGTCGACGTCCCCCCGGCCGAGTCGCTGCGCCGCGACGGCGCGCTGGACGTGCGTACCGTCGACGACCTGACCACCGCGACGGTGGCCGAGGTGCGCGCGGCGCTGGCGTTCGACGGCTCCGTGGCGGTGATCGCCGCCGACGACGCGGTCGGCGGGCTACGCGCGGCGCTGGACGCCGCCGGCGTCGAGACCGCGACCGTCGACGAGCCGGCCGCCGCGGCGCGCGTCACCGTGGTGCCCGCGCCCCTGGTCAAGGGCCTGGAGTACGACCACGTCATCGTCGTCGAGCCGGCGATGATCGTGGCCGCCGAACCGCGTGGCCTGCACCGGCTCTACGTGGTGCTCACCCGGGCGGTCTCCCGCCTCGCCGTGCTGCACGCCCGACCGCTGCCGCCTCCGCTCGGGTGATCGGCGACTTGCGCCGGTGCGGTAGACAGGCGTCCGTGACACCCTGGAAGAGCATCCCGTGATCCTCGCCCGCGCCGAGGCGGTCAGCCGCCGCTACGGCGACGTGCTCGCACTCGACCGAGTCGACCTGGAGGTCCGGGCCGGCGAACTGGTCGGCCTGCTCGGTCCGAACGGTGCTGGCAAGAGCACCCTGCTGAACCTGCTCGTCGGGCTGCGCCGGCCCACCGCCGGCCGGGTCGAGCTGTTCGGCGGCGACCCCCGCGACCCGGCGAGCCGGCAGCGGATCGGGGTCACCCCGCAGGAGACAGGCCTGCCCGGCACGCTGCGGGTCGGCGAGGTGGTGGACTTCGTTGCCGCCCACCACCCCGACCCGGTCCCCCGGGGCGAACTGCTCGACCGCTTCGGCCTGGGCGAGCTGGCCCGGCGGCAGACCGGCGGCCTCTCCGGCGGGCAGCGCCGCCGGCTCGCGGTGGCCATCGCCTTCGTCGGCCGGCCCCGGCTGGTGCTGCTCGACGAGCCGACCACCGGCCTGGACGTCGCTGCGCGGCACACCCTGTGGGAGGCGATCCGGGCGTTCCACGACGACGGCGGCACCGTGCTGCTGAGCAGCCACTACCTGGAGGAAGTCGAGGCGCTGGCGCGGCGCGTGGTGGTCATCGGGCACGGCCGGGTGCTGGCCGACGACACGGTCAGCGCCATCCGGGGCATCGTCGGCGTACGCCGGGTGAGCCTGGTCGCCGGCGAACTGCCCGCGCTGCCGGGCGTGGTCCGCACCGAGGAGGTCGACGGCCGCACCCACCTGCTGACCACCGACGCCGACGAGCTGGTGCGGGCCCTGGTCACCGCCGGGGTGACGTTCACCGACCTGGAGGTGCGCCCCACCTCGCTGGAGGAGGCGTTCCTCGCCATCACCGCGACCGACGCGGCACCGGGCTCCGGAACCGACCGTCCGACGACCGCCGTGGCCGGCCCACCGGCCACCGCCTGAGAGACGGGTCTCCCATGCGCCTCGCCCTGCTCCACGCCCGCTACCAACTCCTGGAGACGGTCCGCATCCCGGTCGCCGTCGTCGGCAGCGCCTTCTTCCCGGCCGCCGCGATGCTCTTCTTCGTGGTGCCGTTCACCGGTAAGGACCCGGTCGCCGCCAACTACGCCACCGCCGCGATGGTCACCTTCTCGGTGATGAGCGCGAACATCTTCCAGTACGGGATCGGGGCGGCCGAGGACCGCGCCCACCCCTGGGACCCGTACACCCGGACGCTGCCCGCCGGCCCCATGTCGCGTTTCGCGGGCCGGATACTGGCCGGGCTGGCACTCACCTACCTCTCACTGCTCCCGGTGGTGGTGATCGGGGCGATGCTCACCGAGGCGCGGGTCAGCGCAGCGGCGTTCCTGCTGGCCATGGCGATCGTCGCCATGATCTCGGTGCCGTTCACGCTGCTGGGGCTCTCCATCGGCTACTCGATGCCGAGCAAGGCGGCGATCGTGGTGGCGCAGGTCGTCTTCTTCCCGCTCGCCTTCGGTGGCGGCCTGCTCTCCGCCCCGGACCAGGCGCCCGGGTTCGTCGAAGCCGTCGCGCCGTTCCTGCCGACCCGGGGCGCGGTGGAGCTGATGTGGGCGGCGGTCGGCGACTACTCGGTCAACTCGCTGTCGGTGGTCATGCTCGGGGTCTGGGTGGTGCTGCTGGCGGTGCTGGCCGGGTGGGCGTACCGGCGAGACGAGGGTCGACGGTTCAGCTGACGTTTTTGTCCGATCCGCCCCGGAGCGCGGCGGGTCGGTGCCACGATTCCGGCAGGGGCGTGCCGGCGTGGCCGTCCCCAGCCGAGAGGGGTCGACGTGAGCATCGTCCCGCCGGGCACGCCCTGCTGGGCCGACCTCGCCACCCCGGGCCTCGCCGAGGCGCGGCGGTTCTATCCCGAACTGTTCGGTTGGACCGGCCGGATCGACCCTGAACCCGAAGCGGGCGGCTACACGGTCTTCCTTCTCGGCGGGCGGGCGGTGGCGGGCGCGGGTCCACCAGCCATCCCCGACCAGGTGCCGATCTGGTCGACATACCTGGCGACCGACGACGCGGACCTGGTGGCCGGGCGGGTCGAGCGGGCCGGCGGGCAGGTGGTGGTGCCCCCGTTCGAGGTCTTCGACCGGGGACGGATGGCCGTCTTCGCCGACCCCGCCGGGGCGGCGTTCAGCGTCTGGCAGCCGATGGCGATGCCGGGGGCCGAGGTCTTCGACACCCCGGGAGCGCTGACCTGGACCGAGCTGATAACCCCGGATCCGGACGGCGCGAAGGTCTTCTACGAGCTGGTCTTCGGCTGGCACCCGGACGACCAGCGGCTGGGGCCGATCACGTACACCGGCTGGCGGCTCGGCACCCGGATCGTGGCCGGCATGGTGCCGCCGCTCGGCGACGGGTTCCCTGCGGACACGCCCGCGTACTGGTCGGTGTCCTTCGCGGTGGCAGACGCCGACGCAGCCGCCGCCCGAGCCGCCGAACTCGGTGGCACCATCCTGGTCCCGCCCCAGACCGCCCCGGCGGGCCGCTACGCCGCCCTCCGCGACCCCCACGGCGCCCTCTTCAACATCCTCACCCGCCCCTAACCCCGCCCCCTAACCCCCGCCCCCCTCCCCCTGCCCCGCCCCCGCCCCACCCTGCTCGGCGATCTTGCACTTTGCGCCCACGGATTGCGCGCTTTGCCCGATATGCGGGGGCAGAAAGTGCAAGATCGCGGGGGCCGAGGACGAGGGCCGAGGGCGGGGCAGGGGCGGGGGCGAGGGGGGCGTGGGGGTCAGTGGGGGCGGATGGGGACCACGAGGGGGCCGTGGTCGCCGGGGATCACTCGGACGGTGGCGCGGTACCAGGTGGCCAGGAGTTGCTCGGTGAGCACCTCGTGGGGGGTGCCGGCGGCCACCACCCGGCCTTCGGCGAGCAGCACCATCCGGTCGGCGTACTCGCCGGCGATGGAGAGGTCGTGCATGGTGGCGAGCACGGTCAGGCCGTGCTCGCGGCGCAGCCGGTCGACCAGTTCCAGCACCTCCTGCTGGTGGCCGATGTCCAGGGCGCTGATCGGCTCGTCCAGCAGCAGCAGGGTCGCGCCCTGGGCCAGCGCCCGGGCCAGGAAGACCCGCTGCCGCTCGCCGCCGGACAGGGTGGCCAACTCCCGGGCGTGGAACCCGGCCAGGTCCAGCCCGTCGAGCACGTCGTACGCGGCGGTCAGGTCGGCGGCGGACTCCCGGCCCAGCGCCGGGATGTAGGGGGTACGGCCCAGCAGCACGTAGTCGAGCACCGACATGCCGGCCGGCACGACCGGGGACTGGGCCACCGTGGCGACGACCCGGGCCCGGTCGCGGCGGCGCAGCGCCTCGCTCGGCGTACCGAAGAGGGAGACGGCGCCCGGCGCGGGCAGCAGGCCGCCGACGGCACGCAGCAGGGTCGATTTTCCAGCACCGTTCGGACCGATCACGGTGACCCACTCGCCCGGAGCCACGGTCAGGTCGACGCCGGCCAGGATCGGCGTGCCGTCCAGGCGCACGTGCAGGTCGCGCACCTCGACCGCGGGAACGGTGGGGACGGCGGGGAGGGCCACCAGGTCGCCGTCGTCCGTCGGCCGCGCGGCCGGCACCCGTCCCGCGCTCATCCGAGCATCCGGCGGGAGGTACGCAGCACCAGTACGAAGAAGGGGCCGCCCAGCAGCGCGGTGACCACGCCGATCGGAATCTCGGACGGGGCGGCGGCGGTGCGGGCCACCACGTCGGTCAGGGCCAGGAAGGCACCGCCGAAGAGCAGTGAGAGCGGCAGGATCACCCGGTAGCTCGATCCGGCGAGCAGCCGGACGGTGTGCGGCACGATGATCCCGACGAAGCCGATCAGGCCGGACGCGGAGACGGCGGCGGCGGTGCCGAGCGAGGCGGCGGCGATGAGCAGGTAGCGGGACCGCTGCGGGTGCAGCCCGAGGCTCGCGGCCTCGTCGTCGCCGACGGAGAGCACGTCGAGCTCCCGCCGGTGCAGCAGCACCACCAGGGCGGTGAGGAGGAAGTACGGGAGGACGAGTCGCACGTCGTGCCAGCCGGCGGTGGCGAGCCGCCCGAGCAGCCAGGAGTAGACCTGCTGGATGCTGTCGGAGTTGCGTTGCAGCAGGTAGGTCTGCCCGGCCGAGAGGAATGCGGAGACGGCCACCCCGGCGAGGATCAGCGTGGCCGTGGAGCGTCCGCGCCCGCCGGAGACGCCGAGCAGGTACGTCATCGCCACCGCGCCGATCGAGCCGACGAACGCGGCCAGCGGGATGGTGAGCGGCAGCCCGGTCAGCGCCCCGCCCGCCCCGGCGCCGAGGGTGATCACCGCCGTGACCGCGAGCCCGGCGCCGGCCGCCACGCCGAGCAGGTACGGGTCGGCCAGCGGGTTGCGGAACACCCCCTGGTAGCAGCCGCCGGCCAGGGCGAGCAGCCCGCCGACCAGCAGGCCGAGCACCACCCGGGGCAGCCGCAGCTCGGTGACGATGGCGATCTCACGCTCGGTCAGCCCGCTGTCGATGCGTACGCCGGGGATGAGGTTGAGCAGCTCGGCCGCGACGCTGCCCGGCGGCAGGCTGACCGGGCCGAGGGACACCCCGGCGACCAGGGCGACCAGCACGGCGACGATGCCGGCGACGAGCCAGCGGGGCCGCAGCCCGGCGGGCCGGGACGCGGGGAGCGTCCCCGCCCGCCGGGTGGGTGGCGCCTTGGCGAGCGGACCGGTCATCGACGGGTGCGGGTCACGCGGGGACCTTGGCGGTGGCGTCGACGATCACGCGGAGCAGGTCGACCACGCGGGGGCCCCAGCGGGAGGCGATGTCGTCGTCGAGGGCGACGACCTGGTTGTTCTTGACGGCGGTGACGGCGGCCCAGCCGCCGCGCGCCTTGACAGTCTCCGCGCTCTGCTGGCAGCACTTGGTGTCGGCGAGGAAGACGAAGTCCGGGTCGGCCTTGACGATGACCTCCTGGGAGAGCTGCGGGTAGCCGCCCTGCTTCCCGTCGGCGTCGGATGCGTCGGCGATGTTCTCCAGGCCGACCATGCTGTAGAGCGAGCCGATGAAGGTCTTGCTGGTGGCGGTGTAGAGCTCCGGGCCCAGCTCGTGGAAGTAGGTCAGCTTCTCGGCCCGCTTCGGCAGGTCGGCGACCAGCTTGGCGATGTCGTCCTTCATCCGCGTGGTCAGGTCGGCGGCCTCGGTGGGGTGACCGGTGAGGGTGCCCAGGTCCGTGATCTGCCGGTAGGTGTCGTCCAGCGTGGTCGCCGCCGGGCTCAGCAGGACGGGGATCTTCAGCGCGGTGAGCTGCTCGACGATCTTGTTGGTGTCGTTGGCGAGCACCACCAGGTCGGGGCTCTTGCCGGCGATCGCCTCGGCGTTCGGCTGGTAGCCGGAAAGGTCGCTCTTCGGCACGTCGGCCGGGAAGTTCGACTGGTCGTCGACGGCGGTCACCTGCTTGCCGGCGCCGATGGCGAAGAGCATCTCGGTGGCCGTCGGGGAGAGCGAGACGATCTTCTCGGGCCGCTTCTCCAGCGTGAGCGAGCCGACGGTGGCCGGGAAGGCGGTGCCCGCCGAACTGGCGCCGGCGGCGGGGGTGTTGTCGGAGCTCTTCTCGGCGCACGCGCCGAGGGCGAGCGCGGCCACCGCGAGGGTCGCGGCGAAGAGCCGGGGGGTACGTCTGAGCATGGGTCCTCCTGTCGGTCGAGGAGCGTGGTGCTTCGCCGACAGGGAGCGGGGCGCCCGTCCGCGAGGCGCCCTTCCTCGAGAGCGCGTGTCGCGACCACGGACGCAGGCGACCTGGCTCACCCTGCCACGCCACGGCGCTCGGCCGGGGTGGCGGGACATCACAGTTGCGGGACAGCGCCGGGTTCCCACCGGCTTCGCTGCGCGTGGTCGGTAGAACCGTAGCGCACGCCCCGGACGTGCCTCGTCGATCCAGGGCGCATCGGCGCTCGTTGATCACCAACGGCAGCGAATTGCCCTGGATCGACGTCTACTGGGCAGGTGGTGGGGCCCCGTCGGGGTGGAAACGGGGCCCCACCGGGTCAGGAGCTGGTGATGGTGACGTTGTCCACAGCCGCCTCCACCAGGCTCGCGCCCGAGGCGTCCGCCGCCTCGACGAGGATCCGCACCGACTGGCCGGCGTACGGGGTGAGGTTGGCGTTGGCCACCGCCCAGGCGCCGTTGCGGTTGCTGGCCGCCCCGGACTGGGTGAACAGGGCCGTGGTGCCGCCGGCGTGCACCACGCTCACCCGGAAGTAGTCGGCCGACGAGGCGTTCGAGCCGTGGGCCAGGTACCAGGCCAGCGAGAGGGTCAGCGTGCCGCTCGACGGCAGGGTCACCGCCGGCGACCGGGCGCTGGTCACGCCGCCGTCGACGTCGTGGTCACCCGCCGCCGTGCCGGCCAGCCTCCCGGTGACCAGGTCGTTGGCACCGGCGTACGGGACGAGTTGCTTCGCCCCGCTGGAGGTGGTGGCCTGGGCGGCGCCCCGCTCCCACGCCCCGAGGGTCGCGGTGTCGGTGCCGTTCGGGTTGATGGTCCAGCCGGTGGCCGTCTCGAAGGTGTCCGACCAGACCGTGGTGCCGCCACCGCCGCCGCAGTACTCGGCCTGCTTGCCGATGGCCCGGTACGGGCAGTCGGCGTACTCGCTGAACAGCAGGACCGCCTCCCGGTTGCGCGAGGTCTGGGCGGGGATCACCTCGTCGGGCGGGTAGAAGCCGCCGCCACCCAGCGAGCCGGGGTACATCTCGAAGGTGTACGCCCAGATGCCGTGCTGGCCCCACATCCAGTCGATGCTGTCCCCGTCGGTGATGTAGAGGTCGCTGGACTGCTGCGGGGTGTAGCCGTTGGTGTTCGCCATCTGCTGGCCCAGCGTGGCGAAGGTGTTGTACTGGTCCGCCGTCATCCCGGGAGCGGTGTTGTTGTACGTGTAGCCGAACGGCCAGAGCACCAGCTCCGAGTAGGTGTGGAAGTCGATGTTGGCCTTGATCTGCTGGGTGCCGCCGACCACCCGGCTGTTGACGAAGTTCCGCAGCGCCGCGGTCTCCGGGGCGGAGAACGCCGACGGGCCCCGGTAGGTGTCCGAGGAGGTGGAGCCGGACGAGCCGCCGCAGCAGCCCCACTGGTAGGACCAGTTGCGGTTCAGGTCGGTGCCGACGTACGACGAGCCGCTGTTCGGCTGCCGGTTCTTGCGCCAGGAGCGGTAGGAGCCGGTGGCGATGTCGTACTCGCTGCCGTCGGGGTTGACCGTGGGCACGATCCAGATCTCCCGGGTGTTCACGATGTTGGTGACCCGGGAATCCGTGCCGTAGCTGTCGGTGAAGAGGTTGAGCAGGTAGATCGCCATCTCGACGGTCAGGTGCTCGCGGGCGTGCTGCTGCGAGTTGAACAGGATCTCCGGTTCGTTCTCGTCGGTGGCGACGTTGTCGGAGATCTTCACCGCCATCAGGTCCCGGCCCTCGTACGAGGAGCCGATGCTGATCTTCCTGGCGAGTGTCGGGTGGTCGGCGACCACCTTGTTCACCGCGGCGGTCAGCTCGGCGTAGTCGTGGTAGTTGGAGTCGGCCGGCGGGAAGGCGGCCGTGCCGACGTCCCCCTCGGCGTGGTCGTGGCCGTCGGCCGACGGGGCGGGGGCCGCCTCCAGCCGGAAGCCGAGCCGGGTGATCGCCGCCGCCTCGGCCGGGGTGGCCGAGACGTTCAGCACGCCGTGCTCGACGAAGTCGATGGCGGCGCCGGTGCCGGCGACGGCGGTGCGGTCGGCGACCGTACGCGGGCCGAGCACCCGGTAGGACGTCGCCGCGGAGCTGGCGGCGTCCTCCGGGGCCGGCCGGGCGGTGGCCGGCGCGGCGGCCACCGTGAGCAGGCCGAACCCGGTGGCGACGGCGAGCGCCAGGCGACGGCGGAAGGCGGGCTTGCGGAAGGCCATGGACAACCTCCTCGGGGGGCGGGAGAAGATCCCGCTCGGTGGAGGACACTCCACCACCCGCCACATGGTCATATCAACATTCATCGCTGCCTAGTTACATGCCATCCGGATCCTCACATCGGCAAGGATTTTCCAACTGCCGACCTCTGGCGAAAGTTCCCTCCGAGCGGGACACTGACCCGCAACGATCCGTCCGTCCCTGCGGAGGACCCATGGCCCAAACACGCCTGCGCACGGCCGCCCTCGCGGCCGCCACCGCACTCACCCTTCTCGGCACCGCGGCCCCCGCCGTCGCCGCCGCACCCGTCGCGGCCCCGTCGACCAACCGACCGGTGGTCCACGACGAGCAGATCACCTTCCAGGACTGGTCCCGCTACCCCGACTGGCGGGGCGGCACCCACGCCGGCACGCGGGCCGTCCCCGGCCTCCGGCCGGGTGTGACGCTGGCCAAGCCTCTCGGCACCACCGACTACACCGACCCGCACACCGGCGTGACCAGGAGCTGGGAGTACGCGACCTGGACCTCCCCGGTCACCCAGGTCGGGTTCGACGCCACCGAGCTGATCGCCTCGTGGAACGCGAACACCCCCGCCGGCACCTGGATCCAGGTGGAGATGCAGGGCACGTACAACACCGGCACCCAGACCAAGTGGTACGTGATGGGTCGGTGGGCCTCCGGCGACGCCGACATCAAGCGCACCAGCGTCAACCGGCAGGGCGACCCCTGGTCGACCATCTGGACCGACACGTTCAGCATCGACGACGCCTCCGTCGGCGTGCTGCTGCGGGCGTACCAGCTACGGCTCACCCTCTACCGGGCCCCGGGCCAGCGCGCCGCGCCGGTCGTCCACACGGTGGGCGCGATGAGCTCCAACGTGCCCGACCGGTTCACCGTCGAGCCGAGCGCCGGCGGCATCGCCTGGGGCAAGGAACTCAAGGTCCCTCGCTACTCGCAGAACGTCCACGCCGGCCACTACCCCGAGTACGACGGCGGCGGCCAGGCCTGGTGCTCCCCCACCTCCACGACGATGGTGATCGAGTACTGGGGCCGGAAGGCGTCCGAGGAGGACACCTCCTGGGTCAACCCGACCTACCCGGACCCGACGGTCAACCACGCCGCCCGGATGGTCTACGACTACCAGTACGACGGCGCCGGCAACTGGCCGTTCAACACCGCGTACGCGGCCAGCTTCCCCGGCCTCGAGGCGCGGGTCACCCGACTGCACTCGCTGGACGAGGTGGAGCGCTTCATCGCCGCCGGCATCCCGGTGGTGACCAGCCAGTCCTTCCTCGCCAGCGAGCTGGACGGGGCGGGCTACGGCACCGCGGGGCACCTGTTCGTGGTGGTCGGCTTCACCGCCGACGGCGACGTGATCGTCAACGACCCGGCCTCGTCGAGCAACGAGGTGGTACGCCACGTCTACAAGCGTGAGCAGTTCGAGCAGATCTGGCTGCGGACCAAGCGGACCAACGCCAGCGGCGGCGTCTCCGGCGGTTCCGGCGGCGTCGTCTACCTGATCAAGCCCACGTTGAAGCCGTGGCCGAAGGTCGCCGGCTCCACCAACTGGTGACCTGACACCGACCCATCGATCGAGGGGTCCGCGTCGCCCGGCTCAGCCCGGCGACCGGGCCCCTCGGCCCTTCCCGGCCACGGGTCTTCCCGGACACGAGCGATCGACCGGCGGGGATGTCCGGCTGGCTCGTGGACGAGCAGGTCCGGGCGGTGCCGTGTGCCGACTGACATTCATGTCCTGCACCGCAATACATCGAAGGACGAATCCTGTCGTCTCCAGGAATGGCATAGACGTGACATCGGATTCTTCTGGGGCGCCGGGAAACTCCTCAGTGGACTAGACTCACCCCCTCATCGAGGGAGGCGAATATGGGGAGCTGCTCGAAGTGTGGCCGGTCAAAGGGCTACGAGGGCGAATGCATGTACTGCTGGGGTCGGGAGGCGGGAGATGACGTAAACGCAGGGAAAACCATTCGCCTCCCGAACTCTGATTCGAGGCGCGACATAAACACCGGGCAGACCTACCAACCGAAGAGTTCCGGTTGCCTCGTGCTCGCCGTGCTCACAGTGTCGCTGTCCGGGCTCATCCCTGGCGTGCTGCTGATGTGGCAGCTGGCGATCTGACGGTCGAACGGGCCCGTCGACGTCAAGCGCTAGTTGGGGGGCGTCTCCCGGTCCTCGTCCTCGCCGGCGAGGGCGGAGCGGAGGCGCTCCTTCTCGGCGCGGCGCCGCTCGGCGGCGGTGGCCATCTCCTCGGCCATCTCGTCCCGCCAGCCCTTCAGCAGGAAGAAGGAGAGGGCGGCCGAGAAGACGAGCGCCAGCATCAGCTTGAGGAAGATGTTCATGTCGACCAGCCAGAGGGCAGCCACCACGGCGGCGAACAGCCCGATCCGGCCCAGCGTGTACTTGACCGCCGCGCTCACGTTCCGCACTCCGTTCTCCGCCGCCGGGGCATCCGGCGGCAGGTTCAGCCCGTCCGGCGGGCCAGCCAGTGGACGCCGTGGAACCAGACCACCGCGTACCCGAGGGTGAAGGTTGCCGCCCCCAGCCCGCCGGAGAGCAGCGGCGGAAGGCCGGCGGCGAGACCGGCCGCCACCAGCCCGGCGACCACCCCCACCGCGGCGGCGGCCAGCGCCGCCACCACCCGGGCCGCGCCGAACTCCCAGGCGCGGAAGTCGTCCCAGAACAGCCAGGCCGGCAGGATGATCGCCAGCCAGCCGTTGGCCTGCCCGAAGTCGCCGCTGCCGATCAGCGCGAACGCCCAGTCGAACAGCGCCACCGCCAGCACGCCGATGACCAGGCCGGCCAGGCTCACCCCGAGCAGGTCGCCCAGGGTGAGGACGCGCCCGTCGGCGTCACGCCGGGGGAACCCGCTCCGTTGCTCGGTCATGGACTAGGAGGGTACGTGCCGGCTCAGGCCCAGACCTGCTGCGGCTCGGCGCGACGCTCGGCCAGTGACGGGGCGGCGTCGTACTCACGGACCACCTCGTAGCGGGTGTTCCGCTCGACGGGGCGGAAACCGGCGTCCCAGATCAGGTGCAGCAGGTCGTCCCGGTGCATCGTGTTCGGGGTGCCGTACGAGTCGGCGTCGTGGGTGATCTTGTATTCGACGACCGAGCCGTCCAGGTCGTCGACGCCGAAGTTGAGGGAGAGCTGGGCGACCGACAGCCCGTGCATCACCCAGAAGCACTTCACGTGCGGGACGTTGTCGAAGAGCAGCCGGGAGACGGCGAAGGTCTTCAGTGACTCGGCCGGCGAGGCCATCGTCGTGCGGGCCTGGATCCGGTTACGGATCTTGCCGTCCGCCGAGTCGACGAAGTCGTGCTGGTAGCGCAGCGGGATGAAGACCGCGAAGCCGCCGGTCTCGTCCTGCAACTCACGCAGTCGCAGCACGTGGTCCACCCGGTGCCGGGGCTCCTCGATGTGGCCGTAGAGCATCGTCGCCGGGGTCCGCATGCCCTTGCGGTGCGCCAGGGCGTGGATCCGCGACCAGTCCTCCCAGTGGCAGGCGTGGTCGACGATGTGCTGGCGGACCTCCCAGTCGAAGATCTCCGCGCCACCGCCGGTCAGCGACTCCAGACCGGCGTCCATCAGCTCGTCGAGGATCTCGTCGGCGCCCAGCCCGCTGATCTTCTCGAACCACTGCACCTCGGTGGCGGTGAACGCCTTCAGGTTGACGTTCGGCAGCGCCGCCTTCAGCTCGCGCAGCACCTTCGGGTAGTACCGCCAGGGCAGGGTCGGGTGCAGGCCGTTGACGATGTGCAGCTCGGTGAGCTGCTCGTCCTCCATCTCCTTGGCCTTGCGGACCGCCTCGTCGATGCGCATCGTGTAGGCGTCCTTCTCGCCCGGCTTGCGCTGGAACGAGCAGTACGCGCACGAGGCGGAGCAGACGTTGGTCAGGTTGAGGTGCCGGTTGACGTTGAACATCACCCGGTCGCCGTTGAGCTCGGTGCGCCGGTGGTGCGCCAGCCGGCCCAGCCACGCGAGGTCGTCGCTGTCGTAGAGGGCGATCCCGTCCTCGCGGGTCAGCCGCTCGCCGGCGTACACCTTCGCTTCGAGCTCACGCTTGAGTCCGGCGTCCATCGAAAGCCACGTCCCTTCCACCTGCTGTAGGAATCGAGCGTACGTCGGCCCGCCGTCGCCGTCGCAGCACGGTCGGCCCCCGTGCGTCAACTCACCGAACTCTCAGGCTCCCGTTACCTGCCCGCGCATCGACATCGCTGCGTGCGTGCGGTAAGACAGGGTGGGACGTTCGCCGCACGCTGGTAGCGTCCCCACGGCCGCGCCCACCCGGCGCGGGGACTCACTCCGGACGGGGAGCGGAATGGTCGACAGCGAGCGCGGGCGACGGCAGCGACGACGGAGCCCGGTGATCTCGCCGGTGCTGCGCCCGGCGCTCTGGTCCGCCCTGCTCGGCGCCATCGCCGCCACCGTCCTCGCCAACCCGGTCCAGGCCGATCCGTCGCTGCCCACCAGCGTCCCCGACACCGGGTCCCGTCCGTCCTACAGCGGCCAGCTCCAGCTCCCGGGCGGCGCGCCGGTCCCCGGGCTGCCCGGCACGGTTCCGGGGCTGCCGGCCGGCAACATCGGCACCGGCCCACTCGCCGCCCAGATCTACGCCGCCGAGGCCCAGGTCGGGCAGCTCCGTGATCAACTGCTCCTGCTCCAGCAGAAGCGCACCGAGGCCGAGGCCCAGCACGCCACCGCCGTACGCGACCTCGCCGCCGCGCGGGACGCGTTGGCCCGCGCCCAGGAGGGCGCCGACGCCGCCGCCGCAGGCGCGTTCAAGGCCGCCGCGGCCCTTCCGCCGGGCGAGTTCGCCAGCGACCTGCACGAGCTGAGCCGGCTCTCCCGGATCATCCGCGGGGAGAAGGCCGAGGGCGGCACCACCGCCGCGCAGGGCGAGCTGTCCCGGACCCGCTTCGCCGAGCAGGCGGCCGGCCAGGCGATGCTGTCGGCCGAGTCCCGCCTCACGGGAGCCAGGGCGGAATACACCGCCGGTGAGACGGCCCTACGTGCGGCCGAGAAGAGCCTGGACAAGCTGCGGCGGGACAACGCCACGCAGCTCGTCGAGATCGAGCGCCAGCAGGAGGCCGCCGACCAGCGCCTCGGCGCGGACTACCTCGACAACGAGACCGCCAACGGCCTGGCCGCCCACCCGACGGCTCTGAAGGCCGTCGCGTACGCCAAGGCGCAGCTCGGCGACCCGTACCTGTGGGCGGCCGAGGGGCCGGACAAGTTCGACTGCTCCGGCCTCATCTACGCCGCCTACCGGTCGGCGGGCTACTACGGGCTGCCCCGGGTCTCCCGGGACCAGTACTACGCCACCCGGTCCCGCACCGTCTCCCGGAGCGCGCTGCTCCCCGGTGACCTGGTCTTCTACGCCTCGGGCACCAGTTGGACGACGATCCACCACATGGGCATGTACATCGGCGGCGGCAAGATGATCCACTCGCCGACCACCGGCGACGTGGTCAAGATCTCCAATGTGCGCTGGTCGCGCCTCTACGCCGCCACCCGCGTCATCGGGGCGGTGCCCGCGCCGCCCAGCACCCCCTCGCCGACGCCGACTCCGACCAAGCCGGCCACGCCGAAGCCGCCGACCAGCCCGACTCCGACCCCGAAGCCCACCTCGCCGTCACCGAGCCCGAAGCCCACCTCGCCGTCACCGAGCCCGTCGACCTCGCCGTCGTCGCCATCCCCCTCGCCCACCGACTCCCTCTCGCCCACGGCCACGCCCGACACGTCGACCACGCCCGACACGTCGGCCACGCCGTCCCCGAGCAGGTCGGTCAGTGCGTCGCCGAGCAGGTCGGCCACCTCGGTGCCGAGCGCGACGACCGGCAGTGTGGCGCCGACCACGGCGGCGAGCAGTTCCGGTCCGGCGGGCAGCACCTCGGCCACCGCCCCGGCGAGCACCGGCAGCTGACCGGGGCGCCCCCGGCGGGGGCATCGGATCGACACCGCCCCGGAACGCACTCCGGCTGTGCCGTCGAGCCGGAATGTGGCACGGTGACAGTCAGGCACGCCCGGTCCGACGTCGCGGATCCGGGCGCGAGCGTGCGCGGAGGGCGAGCATGGCCGAGCAAGAGGTTCCGGCAGAGCCGGTCGACCACGGATCCACGCCCGACCGGAGCCGTGCCGAGGCACCGCATCCCCCGACACCCGTCGGCACCCCGACGACGACCACGCCCGGAAACGGAGCCACGTCGGGGGCCGGCTCCCCGGTGCCGTCGGGGTCGTCGCCCGAGCTGCCCGCCGACGACGTACGCCGACAGCCCGCCGCGCCGGCCCGGGGCCGGGTGTCCGTGGCCGCCACGGCCAGCCAGGACGACGCTGCGCCACCGGCCGGCCCGAGCGCCGGCACCACCTACCGGGCAGCCGGAACGGCCACCCCCGCCGACACTCCGGTCCCCGGCCAGCGGGGCGCGCCGGGGGCGCGGGCCAGCGCCGCCGTACCCGGAATGCGGCGCATCTCGGCCGACGAGGCCGGAGCCGTCCGCTCCCGGACGGGCGAGGCCAGGATCTACCGGGCGACCCCGGTCAACCCGGAACCGCCGGAGCCCGCCCAGCCGCCGCAGCCGGCCCAGCCGCCGACCCCACCGGTCCCGGAGCCCGAGCCGTCGCCGGCCCCCACGCCGCCGGTGCCGGGCCCGAACCCGCCGTCGCCGGCCCCGCCGGTCCCGACCCCGACCCCGCCGGTTCCCGCTCCCTACCCGCCCGGCCCGGTGCCCCCCGGGCCGGGGCCCAGGCCGCCAGTGCCGGGCCCGCCCGCGCCGCCACCCGGGCCGCCGGTGCCCGCCCCGCCGCCACCGCCCGGCCCGGCGCCGGCTCCGCCGTTCCCGCCACCGCCTCTCACGGCCGCTACGGGCACCGCACCGGTACCGGGACCTGTCGCGAGCGCACCACCGTTCTCCGCACCACCGGCGGTGGCGCCCCGGTTCTCCACACCCCCGGCGTTCGCGCCCTCGTTCTCCGCTCCCCCGGCCTCCGCGCCGCCGTTCTCAGCTTCCCCGGCAGCCGCACCCCCGTTCTCCGCACCACCGGCGGTCGCGCCGCCGTTCTCCGCGCCCCCCGCCTCCGGGTCGGTGGTCGTGCCCGCCCCCGCGCTGCCGGGCTGGCCGCCACCGACCAACCCGGGTGACCGCCGGCCCGGCGGTACCGAGCCGGCCTCCGCGCCCCGGGAGGCACGCCGGCTGACCGAGCGCCCCGTCGGCACGGGTTCCGTCGGCGGAGGCTCCGTCGGCGGCCCGTCCACGCGCGCCGGGCAGGCCGAGGGCACCCCTGCGGGCCGCTACGACGGCGGGCCCGACCTCGGCACGTTCTACGGCGCCGGTACCAGCGGCAGCGTCGAGGGCCCGGGCTTCAACACGGTCTCGTTCCCGAACAACCCGGTGGAGAACTCCGGCTCGTTGACCGGGCACATCCTGGCCCAGGGCTGGACGGAGACCCCCACCGAGGAGCGGTCCAGCACGACCAAGGTGATGGTCGTACTGGCCGCCTCACTGGGCCTGCTGGTGGCGATCGGCGTGCTGGTCGTGCTGCTGGCCAACGACACGCTGGGCGGACTGGTGGACGGCCTACTGAGCAAGTGAGCCGACGACGATGGTGAGCCCGCCCACTACCCATCCGTGGTCCGGTGGCGGGTTCGTCCGATCGCCGTACACTGGTGGAGATCACTGACCCGGCGCGCGTCCTGCGCGCCCATGGGCGATCTTGCGGGCGATTCGGCGGCGTTCAGCTGCGGCAGGCCATCGCGAAGATGCGCCCCGCTCGAAAGGCATTTCTTGACCACCTTTGCTGAATCCAGCACGCTGCCGTCCGCCCTCGACACCGCCGACGCGCAGACCGTCGTCGAGCAGGACACCACCCTCCAGGACCAGGCCGCCCCGGTGACGCCCGAGGCCGCCGACTTCGCCGCGCTGGGGCTGCCCCAGCCACTGGTCCACGCGCTCGCCCGGCAGGGCATCACCACCCCGTTCGAGATCCAGCGCGCCACCATGCCGGACGCGCTCGCCGGCCGGGACGTCCTCGGTCGGGGCCAGACCGGCTCCGGTAAGACCCTGGCCTTCGGCCTGCCCCTGCTGGCCCTGGTGGCCGACCGCAACCGGGCCCGGCCGCTGCGGCCCCGCGCCCTGGTCCTGGTGCCCACCCGGGAACTCGCCATGCAGGTCAACGACGCGCTGGTGCCGCTCGGCAAGGCCGTCGGTGTGTTCCTGAAGACCGCTGTCGGCGGCGTGCCGTACGACCGGCAGATCGACGCCCTCCGGCGTGGGGTGGAGATCATCGTGGCCACCCCGGGCCGGCTGGGTGACCTGATCGCCCGGGGTGTCTGCCACCTGGACGAGATCGAGATCACCGTCCTCGACGAGGCCGACCAGATGGCCGACATGGGCTTCCTGCCCGAGGTCACCGAGCTGCTGTCGAAGACGCCGGCCGGCTCCCAGCGGCTGCTCTTCTCGGCGACCCTGGACGGCGACGTCGACGCGCTGGTCAAGCGGTTCATGACCGACCCGGTGACGCACTCCACCGCCCCGTCCACCGCGTCGGTGTCCACCATGGACCACCACATGCTGCTGATCCCGCCGCACGACAAGTTCCCGGTCGCGGCGTCCATCGCGGCCCGGGACGGTCGGACGATGGTCTTCGCCCGGACCCAGCTCGGCGTCGACCGGCTGGTCGAGCAGCTGGCTGCCGTCGGCGTACGGGCGGGTGGGCTGCACGGCGGCAAGACCCAGCGGATGCGTACCCGCACGCTGGCCGAGTTCCGTGAGGGCCGGATGAACGTCCTGGTCGCCACGGACGTGGCGGCACGGGGCATCCACGTCGACGGCGTCTCGCTGGTGCTGCACGTCGACCCGCCGAAGGACCCGAAGGACTACCTGCACCGTGCGGGTCGTACCGCCCGGGCCGGCGAGTCGGGCGCGGTGGCCACGCTGGTGCTGCCGAAGCAGCGCCGGACCACGCTCGCCATGCTGGAGAAGGCCGGCGTGGCGCCGGCCGAGACCCGGGTGCGGGTCGGCGACCCGGCGCTCGCCGAGCTGACCGGCGCCCGCGAGCCGAGCGGCGTCCCGGTCCGCAACGAGCCCGAGGAGCCGCGCCGGCACGGCGACCGGCAGGGCGGCCCGCGCCGTTACGGGGACCGGCCGCAGGGCGAACGCCGCTACGGCGACCGACCCACCCAGGGCCGCGGCTACGGCGACCGCCCACAGGGCGAACGCCGCTACGGCGACCGGCCCACCGAGACCCGCGGCTACGACCGTCCACAAGGTGAGCGGCGCTACGGCGACCGCAGCGAGAGCCGCGGCTACGGGGACCGGCCGCAGGGTGAGCGCCGCTACGGCGACCGGCCTTCCGAGAGCCGTGGCTATGGCGACCGGCCGACCGACCGCCGCAGCTACGGCGACCGGCAGGCCGACGGGCGTGGTTACGGCGACCGGCCGCAGGGCGAACGCCGCTACGGGGACCGGCCGACCGAGAGCCGTGGCTACGGTGACCGGCCGACCGACGGCCGTGGTTACGGGGACCGGCCGCAGGGCGAACGCCGCTTCGGCGACCGGGGTGGCTTCCGGCCCGAGGGTCGGGGACGCGACGACCGGCCGCGCGACGAGCGGCGGGGCTTCGGCGGGCGTCCGCCGGCACGTACCCACTGATCGACAGCATCGTCTCTGGACGCCGTCGCGGGGCCCACGCCCCGCGACGGCGTTTCCACATCCGCTGCCGGTGTCGGCCGGGTCGCGTAACGTCCGGCTCATGCCGACCATGCCGAAGTCGCTCTTCTGGACCCGGACGGACACCGCCGGAGCGGAGCACGCGCTGTTCGACGACGGCCGGGGGCTGACGGCGCGGGGCACTCTGACAGCCGTCGACCCGGTCCCCTACACCTGCCGCTACCAGCTCGCCACCGACCCGCAGTGGGCCAGCTCCCGGGTCGAGGTGGAGGCGGAGGGCACCGGCTGGCTGCGCAGCGTACGCCTGGAACGGATGGCCGACGGGTGGCGGGTGACCACCTCCGAGCAGGGTGACCTGGACGCGGCGCTGCGGGCGGCCGGCCATCCGCAGGTCGGGCTCCCTGGCACCGACGACCCGGACCGGCTGGCCGGGGCGCTGGACGTCGACCTCGGCGGCGCGGCGCTGTTCAACAGCCTGCCGGTGCACCGGCTCGGGCTGACCGCCGCTGCGGCCGACACCCCGCACCGGATCGACGTCGCCTGGGTGCTGGTGCCCAGCCTGATGGTGGTGCCCGCCGAGCAGGTCTACACCGCGCTCGGCCCCGGCCGGGTCCGCTTCGCCAGCGACACCTTCACCGCCGACATCGACCTCGACGGCGACGGCTACGTGGTGCGCTACCCCGGGCTGGCCGAGCGGGTCGACCCGCGCTGACCGGCTGCCGGCGCCCTCCGGCGGCTCAGGCCGGCCAGGCCCCGGTGCTGAGGAAGCGCTCGACCGTCGCCAGGTGCGGGGTCGGGTCGAGCCCCTGGGCGGCCAGCCACTCGTCGGCGTAGTAGGTGTCGGCGTAGCGGTCGCCGGCGTCGCAGATCAGGGTGACCACCGAGCCGGTGCGGCCCTCGGCGAGCAGCTCCGCGATGAGCCCGAAGGCACCCCACAGGTTGGTGCCGGTCGAGCCGCCCACCCGGCGGCCGAGCACGGCCGAGCCGGCACGCATGGCGGCCAGCGAGGCGGCGTCGGGCACCTGGACCATCCGGTCCACCACCGACGGCACGAACGACGCCTCCACGGTGGGCCGGCCGATCCCCTCGATGCGGGAGCCGCGCCCGGTGCGCACCGACCAGTCGGCGGCCTGCCAGGCGGGATAGAACGCGGAGTTCTCCGGGTCGACCACGCACAGCTTGGTGGGCAGCCGCTGGTAGCGGGCGTACCGGCCGATGGTGGCGCTGGTGCCGCCCGTGCCCGCTCCCACCACGATCCACGCCGGCACGGGGTGCCGTTCCAGGGCGAGCTGCGCGTAGATCGACTCGGCGATGTTGTTGTTGCCCCGCCAGTCGGTGGCCCGCTCGGCGTAGGTGAACTGGTCCATGAAGTGCCCGCCGGAGTCCTCCGCCAGCCAGCGGGCCTCGACGACCACCTTGGCCGGGTCGTCCACGAGGTGGCAGCGGCCACCCTGGAACTCGATCTGGGCGATCTTCTCGGGCGAGGTGGAGGCGGGCATGACCGCGATGAACGGCAGCCCCAGCATCCGCGCGAAGTACGCCTCGGAGACCGCCGTCGACCCGGAGGACGCCTCCACGATCGTGGTCTGCGGGCCGATCCAGCCGTTGCAGAGCCCGTAGAGGAAGAGCGAGCGGGCCAGGCGGTGCTTGAGCGAGCCGGTCGGGTGCACCGACTCGTCCTTGAGGTAGAGGTCGATTCCCCACGCCCGGGGCAGCGGGAACGGCAGCAGGTGGGTGTCGGCGGAGCGGTTGGCGTCCGCCTCGACGGCGGCGATCGCCTCGGTCACCCAGCGCCGGCTGGTCTCGTCGCACCGGTCGAGATGAGTCACGTTCGAAACCTAGCAAGCCGGTTCGGTCCGCAGCGGCCCCGGCCGGCCGGGCGGGGCCGGCGGGCGGGGCGGGCGGTTCAGGTGGCGGGGTTTCCCAGGGCCTGTGGCCGGTTCTCCCACTTGGTGGAGAGGGCGATGCCGGTGCGGGTGGAGGCGACGCCCGGGGTCCGGTTCAGCCGCACTATCAGCTGTTCCAGCTCGGCGATGGTGCCGACCCGGGCCTTGAGCAGGAACGACTCGACGCCGGCCATGAAGTAGCAGGATTCGATCTCGGGCATCCGCCGGAACGCCTCCAGCACGTCGTCGGTGTCGCCGCCGGAGTCCTCGACGATGCTGATGAGCGCGGTGACGCCGAGGCCGACCGCCTCGGGCTCCACCTCCGCCCGGTAGGCCCGGATCACGCCGCCGGACTCGAGCTTGCCGACCCGTTCGTGCACGGCTGGCGCGGAGAGGCCGACCTGGCGGGCCAACTCGGCGTAGGAGAGGCGGGCGTTGCCGCGCAGCAACTCCACGAGGCTCAGGTCGATGGCGTCCACGGAGAGTGACCCTAGCGGTCCGGGCGTAACGTCGGGCACCCGGTACGCGTTGAACATGACGGCGTGTAGTCGTTCAGAAATCCACAGTGAAAGGTGCCGTACGCAGGTAATATTTCCTAACTTCCCACTCAGTGCGTTTTTCGCGTTTGGCGGACAGGCCAGGTCGCTGGTGCTGTAATTGCCATACGTCCCTCATGACGGCTCTGGGCTCGCACCGGCCGGGGGCAGTGTGTTCAGCCGGGGGCTTCGTCGACGCGAGGAGGGGGCTGTGGACACTGGAGATCGCCTGCTGACACCGGGTGAAGTTGCCGCACTGTTTCGGGTTGACCCGAAAACGGTGACGCGATGGGCAGCGGCGGGCCGGATAGGCAGCATCCGGACTCCAGGCGGGCACCGCCGGTTTCGGGAATCCGAGGTGCGGGCCCTGCTTGAGGGGGAGGGCATGTTGGACGAGGCGGAAGAAGGTGGCAAACCGCGCAACGCGGGGCCGGCCGCCTCGACCGGGCCGGGCCCGGCCAACGCCGGCATGTATTGAACGGTGCGGATCATCACGCGGACCGGGCTCCAGTTCCGGTCCGCGTTCCGGTTGGCCGCGCCCCGGGGTCACTCCCGCGCCGCGCCCAGCTCACCCGACCAACGACGGAACAGCGTGTGCCGTACGCCGAGGGCGTCCAGCACCTTGCCGGCCACGAAGTCGACGAGTTGCGGGGCGGAGGCCGCCGCCCCCGCGCCGTAGAAGCCGGGGCTGGCCGGCAGCACCACCGCTCCGGCGTCGTGCAGCGCGATGAGGTGCTCCAGGTGGCTACGGGTCACCGGCGTCTCCCGGGGCACCACCACCACCGGCCGGCGCTCCTTGAGGTTGACCTCGGCGGCCCGCTGCAACAGGTCCTTGGAGAGCCCGATCGCGATGCCGGCGCAGGCCGCCGTGCTCGCCGGCACCACCGCCATCCCGCGCACCCGGTAGGAGCCGCTGCTCGGGCCGGCGGCCAGGTCGCCGGCGGGCCAGTGCCGCACGTCGGCTCCCGCGAGGTCGCGGCCCAGCCAGGCGGCGAGGTCGTCGGCCCAGTGTCCGTCCCGGAACGGGCGACCGGTTTCGTCCAGGACGGTCAGCCGGGCGGCCCGGGAGACGATCAGGTCCACCGGCTCGCCGGCGTCGAGCAGCGCCCGCACGACGGCAGCCGCGTACGGCGTGCCGGACGCCCCGGAGACTCCGACCACCCATGGTTCGCGCATGCCCTCCAGCCTGCCTGGTCGCCTTCTTCCGGCGTCGGGCACCCCCGCCCGGAGCGTCCGTGATGTCCCCCGCGCGCCGGTTGCGTCGGGCGACCGGGAACACGCTCCTCCTGGCGACCTGACATGCTGCCGGTGCGATTCCCATGTGGGCGAATCGCATGCGGGGAGGGACTCGGTGACGACCGGCGAGGTTCTCTGGTCGCTACGGTCCGAGTGCCCCGTCCCGCCCCGGCTCTCGCCGTACGCCGACAGGGTGCAGCGGTGGCTGGTCGACGACCTGCTTCCGGGCCTCGGCCTGCCGCTGGACGAGGCGGCGCTGCAACGGGCTTCCCGCGCCGGGTTCGCCCGGTACGCCGGCCGTCTCTATCCGGGCGCCGCCGAGGCCGACCTCCGGGCGTTGACGGCCCTGTTCACCTGGTTCTTCCTGGTCGACGACGCGTGCGACGGGCCGGGTCGGCACGGCATCGACCAGATCCGGGCGCTGCGCGCCGGCGCGCTGACCCTGCTGCACTCCGGTCCCCGGCTCCGGCACGCCGGCCTGACCGGACCGTTGAGGCGGCTGCTGGTGCACGGGTGGCGGGAGCCGCGCCGGCGGATGCCGGCCCGCTGGCGGCGGCGCTTCGCCGGGGCCGTCGCCGACCACCTCGACGGCGTGTGGCGGGAGGCCGTGAACAAGGCGGCCGGGCGCCGCCCCGGCGTCGCCGAGTACGTCGTGCTGCGGCGCGCCACCTCCGCCGCGTACGTGTCGTATCCGCTGGTGGAGTTCGTCACCGGGCGCCCGCTGCCCGACCCGGTCCACCACCACCCGCTGCTGCGCGAGATCGCCGACACGGGCAACGACCTGCTCTCCTGGTACAACGACCTCGCCTCGCTGGAGCGGGACGAGGCGACCTCCGGCGGGCACAACCTGGTCCTCGCGATCGCGGCCGAGCAGCGGGTGCCGGTGCGGACCGCGGTCGGGCTGACCGCCGAGCGCTGGCGGGCGTCGATGGGGCGCTTCGTCGAGCTGCGCGCGGCGGTGCCGTCGTTCGGTCCGGCGCTGGATCAGGCGGTCGCCGACCACCTCGACGGGGTGGCGAACGCCGTCCGGGCCACCGTCGACTGGACCCTGGAGAGCACCCGCTACGGCAGTAAGGAAGGGCACCTTGTTGACGCTTCCGGTAGAGGAAGTGCCCCTTCCTGACGGCCAGGACCGGACACGCCCGCCGCCGGCTGGCACCGGTAGGGCCGGCAACGGCCCGCCCGGCCTGGTCCGGCAGGATCGGCGGTCAGGCCCGCAGGCCGAGGCGGATCACCAGGTCGAGCAGGGCGAACACGAACAGCGCGATGCCGACGAAGCCGTTGGCGGTGAAGAAGGCCCGGTTCACCTTGCTCAGGTCGGTCGGGCTGACGACCAGGTGCTGGTAGCCGAAGGCGAACGCGGTCAGCGCCAGCCCGATCCACCAGAGCCAGCCGAAGCCGACCAGCGCCCCGAACCAGATGAAGAGCGCGAACGTCACCACGTGCGCGACGGTGGAGGCGTGCAGCGCGAACCGCAGCCCGTAGCGGGCCGGCACGCTGTGCACGCCGATCTGCCGGTCGACCTCGGCGTCCTGGCAGGCGTAGATGAGGTCGAACCCGCCGATCCAGAGGCCGACGGCCACGCCGAGCAGCCAGGCCGGCCAGGAGCCGTCGAGGGTGCCGGTGACGCCCAGCCAGGCGCCGACCGGGCCGACTGCCTGGGCGACAGCCAGGATGGCGTGCGGCCAGTTGGTGAACCGCTTGCCGTACGGGTAGACGATCAGCGGCACCACGGCCAGCGGCGCGAGCACCAGGCAGAGCGGGTTGAGCAGGGCGGCGGCGGCGAGGAAGACCACGAGCGCGACGGCTGCGCCGGTCCAGGCCGTCCGCACGCTGACCGCCCCGGTGACCAGCTCCCGGGCGGCGGTACGCGGGTTCCGCGCGTCGATCCGGCGGTCCAGGATCCGGTTGGCGGCCATCGCGAACGTCCGCGCGCCGACCATCGCCACGGTGATCAGCAGCAGGTCCCCCCACCGCACCCGCCCTCCGTTGACCTGCATGGCGGTCAACGCCGACAGGTACGCGAACGGCAACGCGAACACGGAGTGCTCGATCGCCACGAGGTCGAGGAAGGCCCGCACCTTCCCCCGCGATCTTGCACTCGCCGCCCCGACAGAGGCGGACGAACCAGGCGAATCGGGGGCCGAAACTGCAAGATCGCGGGGATCGGAGGGTGTGGGCATCAGATGCCGTACTCCTTCCAGCGCTTGTCGACCAGGGAGACGACCTCGGGGGCCATCCGCATCTCCTCGGGCCAGCCCCGGGTGTAGCCCTCGGTGGGCAGCTTGCGGGTGGCGTCGACGCCCGCCTTGCCGCCCCAGAACTGCTGGTACGACGCGTGGTCCAGGTGGTCCACCGGGCCCTCGGTGAGCAGCAGGTCGCGGGCGTAGTCGACGTTGCCGAAGGCGCGGAACGCGACCTCGTTGTAGTCGTGCACGTCGCAGTCCTCGTCGACGATCACGATCAGCTTGGTCAGCGACATCATGTGCGCGCCCCAGATCGCGTTCATGACCTTCTGCGCGTGCTTCGGGTAGCGCTTGCGGATCGACACGATCGCGCAGTTGTGGAAGACCCCGGCGGCAGGCAGGTCGTAGTCGACGATGTCCGGGATCAGGAAGCGCAGCAACGGCGCGAAGATCCGCTCGGTGGCCTTGCCGAGGCCGTGGTCCTCCTGGGGCGGCTGCGACGTGACGATCGAGTGGTAGACCGGGTCGCGCTGCATGGTCATGCATTCGATGTGCATCACCGGGAAGGGCTCCACCGGCGTGTAGAAGCCGGTGTGGTCGCCGAACGGGCCCTCCGGAAGCCGCTCACCCGGCTCGATGTAGCCCTCCAGGACGATCTGCGCGTGCGCCGGCACCTGCAACGGGACCGTCAGGCAGTCCGTCATCTCGACCCGCTCGCCGCGCAGGTACCCGGCGAACAGGTATTCGTCGATGTCGGCGGGAAGTGGCGCGCTGGCCGAGTAGGCGACCGCGGGGTCCGTACCGATGGCGATCGCCACCGGCAGCCGCTGCCCGAGCCGCTCGGCGACCGCGTGGTGCGCCGTGGAGTTCTTGTGGATCTGCCAGTGCATGCCGATGGTGTTCCGCGAGTGCTGCTGCAACCGGTACAGCCCCAGGTTGCGCTTGCCGGTCTCGGGGTGCTTGGTGTGGGTCAGCCCGAAGTTGTGGAAGATCCCGCCGTCGCCCGGCCAGACCTGCAGCCCCGGCAGCCGGTTCAGGTCGACGTCGTCGCCGCGGTAGACCACCTGCTGGCAGGGGGCGGTCTTGACCTTCTTCGGCGGCATCGACTTCAGCTGCATGACCTTGCCGAGGCCGTCCATCATCCCGGAGAGGCCCATCGGCAACTCCGGCTTGAGCATGTTGCCGATCCGCTCGCCGATCTCGTCGAGACTCTCGACGCCGAGCGCCATCGCCATCCGCTTCTCGGTGCCGAACAGGTTGATCGCCACCGGCATCTCGCCCCGGGTCGGCCGCTCGAAGAGCAACGCCGGGCCGCCCGCACGAACGGTCCGGGTGACGACCTCGCTGATCTCCAGGGTGGGGTCGACCGGCGCGCTCACCCGCCGCAGTTCGCCCGCGCGCTCCAGCGCCGCGAGAAAGTCCTTGAGATCCGTGTACGGGAAGCCACGAGCAGCCATGCCTGCCAGTCTCCCGCACCGGTCGGGGCCGCAACCACGCCGGGTGGTGTGACACCGGCGATCACGGGACCGGTACCCAGGCGTACGCGGCCACGGGCGGGTCGAGCGGGGCGCCGGTGAGCCGGTTGGCGAAGGTGGAGATGGTGTACGTGCCGACGCCGAGGACGACGTCCAGGGCGTGCCGGGGCTGGTAGCCGGCCGCCAGGAAGGCGCGCGTCCCCTCCTCGGGCACCGCGCCCCGGTGGTCGAGTACGGCGACGGTGAAGCGCCGCAGCGCCTCCAGCCGGCCGTCGGGCAGGGGCGTGCCGGCGCGGAGCGCCTCGATCAGCTCCGGCGCGGCGCCGTGCCGGGTGAGGGTGGCGGTGTGCATGGCGACGCAGAGGTGGCACTCGTTGCGGGTGGCCACGGTCAGCACGACGACCTCCCGCTCGACCGGGTCGAGCGCGCAGCTCTCGAAGATGCCGTTGACGGCGAGGAAGCCGTTGAGCAGTTCCGGGGACTCGGCCATCAGGCCGACGGCGGCGGGCAGGTGCCCGAGCCTGCGGCGTACCCCCTCGATGGTCGGCCGGGCGGCGGCGGGGGCGGTGTCGACGGTGTGCGCGGTGAACGGGGACACGGGGAGCCTGCTCTCAGGGTCGGGGAGGGGCGGCGCGGCCGGATCGGCGGCGCGCCGCGCGTGACGTAGAATCGTCAACGTGGTTGTCGAAATCGTAAACCAGGTTGTCGAACGTGGCAACGGCTGAACCCGACCGGCCCGGCTTCCTGCTGCCCCTGCTGCTGCTGGCCGGCTTCCGGACGCTCATCGACGACCTGCACGCGGAGCTGGCCCGACAGGGGCACCCTGAGCTGCGGCCCCTGCACGGCTTCGTCCTCCAGGCCGTCGGCGGCGAGGGCACCACCGCCACCGAGCTGGGCCAGCGACTCGGCGTCTCCAAGCAGGCGGCCGGAAAGACGGTGGACCGGCTGGTCGCCCTGGGCTACCTGGAACGCGCCGACGACCCACACGACGCCCGGCGCAAGCTGGTCCGGATGACCCCGCACGGCCTGGACGGCCTGCGCCGCTCGGCGGCCGTCTTCGACCAGCTGCGGCAGGGGTGGGCCACCGCCCTCGGCACCGACCGGGTCGCCGCCCTGGAGGACGACCTGCGCGCGGTCACCCCGGCCAACCCGTTCCGCCTCGACGTGCCCGGCTGGTTCGGCGGCTGACCCACCCGGCGGGCGGGAACCCGAAACCGCGCTGCGGAAGAGACCGCACCGCCGAACGACGAACGGCCGGTCACGTCGTTGAACCAGCGATGGGGAGGACGCGCGTGGCCCGGCTGGCGCACTGGTTCCGTACCGCCTGGGACCGCCTGCGAAGCGGTTGGCAACTGCTGGCGGCGGTGACCCTGGGGGCGACCGCGTCCTGGTTCGTCGCCAGCCGCCTCATCGGCGGCCCGCACGGTGGTGACGACAGCGCGGCGTTCTACGCACCGGCAGCCGCGCTGATCGTCCTGTCCCAGGCCCGGGGCGTACGGCTGGGGCAGGCGATCCGGGTCCTGGTCGGGATCGCGGTCGGGGTGGTCCTCGGCGAGGTCGCCATCTGGCTGCTCGGTGCCCGCTCCACCGCCGCCATCTTCGTCGTCATCCTGGCCGCGGCCGGGCTGTCGATCGCCGCCGGTGCCGCGGGCGTCGTCCGGAACCAGTTGACGACGTCCGCGCTCTTTCTGGTCGCCGTGGTCCCGCCGAACAAGGAACTGGAGCCGACCCGCCTCTACGACGCGCTGATCGGTGGCACCATCGCGTTGCTGATCACCCAGGTTGCCGGCGCACGCTCGCCGCTGGCGCCACTGGACGCCGAGGGGCGGCGGGCGTTCACGGAGTTGTCCGGGGTGCTGGACAGCATCCGTCAGGCAGTGCAACGACACGACGAGAAGGCGGCCCGGGCCGTGCTCGACCGGGCACGGCAGTTGGACTCGCGTACCGCCGCGCTCCGCAGGGCCGTGCTGGTCGCCGACGAGAACCTGCGTCTCGCGATCTGGGAACGGCGCAGCCGCCCTCGGGTCCAGGCCGCCCGAGCCACCGTCGACCAGGTCGACTACGCCGTCCGCAACACCCGGACGCTGGCGCGCTCGGCAGTGACACTCACCCGGCTGCCGGATCCGACGCCGCCACAACTCGGCACCGCGCTGGCCTCGCTGAGTCAGCTGACGGACTGTGCCGCCGCGGTGCTCGCCGCCGTCGTCTCCGGCGAGAGCGACGCGGCCGACAGGCATGCCGACCAGGCGGGGAGGATCGCGGTCGACACCGTCCAGGCGATGGCCCCGTTGCTCCGGCACGACCAGTCGTTGCCGGTCAGCACGTCCATCGGCCAGATCCGGATGGTCGTCGTCGACCTGCTGCGCAGCGCCAAGGCGGACAAGCCGGAGGTGCTGGACGCGATCGACCAGACGCTGGACCTGCCCGCCGGCCGGCCGGAACGGTGATCGGCGCGCACCCGGCCCGGCCAGCACACCGACCCGGGTGAGAAGTGTGGTTCTACACAGCGTGGAAGACGGAGACTCAGTCCAGGCCGCCGTACGAGTGCAGGCCCTCGAAGAAGATGTTCACGCCGAACAGGTTCATCAGCATGGTGAGGAAGCCGACGATGGCCAGCCAGGTCGCCACGTTCCGCTTCACGCTCGGCGTGGCCCGGGCGTGCAGGTAGCCGGCGTAGATCACCCAGGAGATGAACGACCAGGTCTCCTTCGGGTCCCAGCCCCAGGGCCGCCCCCAGGCCGCCTCGGCCCAGATCGCCCCGGCGATCACCGCGAAGGTGAAGATCGGGAACGCGAAGGCGTGCAGCACGAAGGTCAGCCGCTCCAGCGCCGCCGCCGCCGGCAGCCGCTTCGCCAGCGTGTACGGGAAGCTCCGCCTGCCCCGCTCGTAGCCGCTGCGCATCAGGAACGCCACCGCCGGCACCGCGCCCAGCAGGAAGATGCCGGAGGCGAACACGATCGTCGAGACGTGGATGATGAACCAGTACGAGTTGAGTGCCGGCACCAGGGGCACGATCGGGGTGTAGAGCACCAGCTCGGCGGTCGCCACCAGCAGCACCATCACCAGCGACAGGAACAGCCCGAGGCGGCGCAGCTGCGGGCGCTTCCAGAGCACCACCAGCCAGGCGGCGGCGCCGATCCAGGTGACCGTGAGCACGAACTCGTACATGTTGCCCCAGGGCATCCGGTCGGCGGCGAGGCCGCGGGTGACCAGCGCCCCGAGGTGCAGCAGCGACCCGAGCGCGGTGGCGCCGACGGCGAACAGACCCGCCAGCCGGGCGCGCCGGGCGGTGCGCTCGGCCGCCGACGCCCCGTTCGCGACGGGACTCTCCGGGATGACGCCTCCGGCCGCGCCGACGCCGGCCCCGACCAGCTCGCGGGCGGGCGCCGCAGTCCGCGCCCGGGCGTTGCCGAGCGCGTACTCGACGGCGTGGCAGATCATCGCGACCAGGTACACCAGGATCGCGAACGACACCAGCTGATCGGAGAGTGCGGACATCACTCGGCTCCTTCTCGCGCTCCGGCCCGGTCGCCGCCGTCACGATCGACACCGGCCTCCTCGTCCGGCCGCCCGTCGCCACCGATCGCGGCCACGAGTTGCGCGAACTCGTCGGCGAACCCGGGATGGTCGGTGCGCGGCAGGCCACCGGCCTCGACCAAACTACTACCGCTCGTCGGAGATCCACTCGCCGGGTCGGCCGGAAGCACCCGGAAGAAGACCCGGCGGCGCCGCCCGAACAGCGAGCCCATCAGCCCGACCAGCAGGACGGCGGAGCTGACCAGCAGCAACGTCGAGCCGGGGTCGTACCGGACCGACAGGGTGATGTACGGCTTCGTGTCCAGGAACTCGACAGTGGTGCCGTCGTCCAGCTTCCAGGTCTCGCCCTTGCGGAGCAGCTTCGTGCCGACCTCCTTGACCTTGCCGGCGCTCACCTGCCGCTGGTCCAGCTTGTAGATCGAGCCGGGGATGCCGGCGTCCATGCCCAGGTTGCCCCGGTAGGCGACGAGGTTCAGCGCGGGATTCCGCTCGGTCGGGTACTCGGAGCGGGCGAACGGCGCGGCGGCCGGCGCGGTCGGCAGGTAGAGGCCGGAGAAGGCCATCTGGAGGTTCGGGTCCCGGCTGCCGGTGGCCGGGTCGACGTTGATGTCCGGGAAGGCCGCCAGCCCCTCGCTCGTCAGCCCGATGTCACCGGTGGTCAGGAACGGCACCGCACTGGTCTGGCTACGACCGAACCGGTCGGTGTAGCGGATCACCGGGGCGTAGCCGTGGCCGAGCAGGTAGACGTTCGCGCCGTCGAGGCGCAGCGGCGAGTTGACCGAGAAGTTGGCCTGCCGCCGCTCGCCGCCGTCCTCGTCGACGGTCACCTTGGCGTTGAAGAACTCCGGCTGCCCCGACTCGATGAACCGGGCCTCGAAGTCGTCGAGCCGGACGCAGAAGCCGGGCAGGTCGGCGGCGCCCACCCGGGGCCCGAGCTTGCTCTCGGCGTACTGCTGGCGGGTGTTGCAGAACGCGTTCTCCTCGCCGGCGACCAGCAACCTGTTGCCGCTCCAGCCGTACCAGGAGCCGAGCGCCACGCCGACCAGCACGACCACCATCGAGCTGTGGAAGAGCAGGTTGCCGGTCTCCTTGAGGTAGCCCTTCTCGGCGGAGACCTCGTCGCCGCGCACCACCACCCGCCAGCGCCGCCGGCGCAGCGCCTCCGCGATCGCCGCGGCGCCACCCTCCGGCGCGGGCAGCACCGTGTGCTGCGGCAGCCGGTCCAGCCGCTTCGGTGCGGCCGGCGGCTTCGACCGCAGCGCCCGTACGTGGTCGCGCAGCCGGGGCGTGATGCAGCCGATCAGCGAGGTGAAGAGCAGCAGGTAGATGGCGGAGAACCAGACCGAGCCGAACGCCTCGAAGGCGCCGATCCGGTCCAGCACCGGGGCCAGGTCGGGGTACGCGGTGAAGTAGTCCCGCACGTCCTCCGGGTTGACCCCGCGCTGCGGCAGCACCGAGCCGGGGATGGCGGCCACCGCGAGCAGGAAGAGCAGCACCAGGGCCGTACGCATGCTGGTGAGCTGCCGCCACGAGTTGCGTAGCAGGGCCAGCAGGCGGTTGGGCCGACTCCGGGGAGCCTGGGCGGGCGGTGCCGGCCGCTCGTCGACGGCGGTCATCAGATGCTCACCTCGCCCACCCCTACGGTGGTCTGCAACCAGATCACGAAGTTCGTCCAGCCGCCGGTGACCAGCGCCAGGCCGATCAGGATCAGCAGCGCACCACCCACCCGGGTGATCCAGCGGCTGTTGCGCCGGATGGCGCGGAAGACCCCGAGCAGGCGTTCGAAGCCCAGCCCGAAGACGACGAACGGTATCCCCAACCCGAGGCAGTACGCCACGGCGAGCACCACGGCCCGGTCGGTCTTACCCTCGACTGCTGCCATGCCGAGCACCGCGCCGAGCGTCGGGCCGACGCAGGGCACCCAGCTCAGCGCGAAGACCGCGCCGAACACCGGGGCGCCGAGCAGCCCGGCGGCGGGCAGCCGCTGGATGCGGAACTCCCGCTGCATCCCCGGGACCACCCCGACGTAGCTCAGCCCGAGCACGACGATCAGCGCGCCGACGACGATCTCCAGCGTCCGCTCGTACTCGAAGAAGACCCTGCCGACGGTGGCGAACAGGATGGCGGTGGCGGTGAAGACGACGGTGAAGCCGCCGATGAACAGCAGCGTGCCGGCCAGCACCCGGCCCTTGACCGCGACCGTGGCCGACGCGGTGCGCTCCCGCACCGCCACCGGACCGCTGCCACCGCTGCCGCCGTTGTCGGCGCTGTCTGCGTCGGGAAGGGCTCCTTCCGCTGCCGGGGTGCCCTTCCTCGCCCGTGGGCGGGTTTCGAGGTCCGCGCCGGCGAGGCCCGTGACGTACGACAGGTAGCCCGGCAGCAGCGGGAGCACGCACGGGGAGAGGAAGCTGACCAGCCCGGCGAGCGCCGCCGCGCCGATGGCGAGCAGCAGCGGACCCGACTGGGCGAGTTCCCGGAACGTCTCGCCCATCAGCGTGAACCGTTGGGCGCCGGTTGCTCGGCCGCGATCCGCTCGACGATGGGCTGGAAGCTCTCCCGCTTGACCGCCGCCCGGATCACCACGGCGATCCGGCCGTCCCGGTCCAGCACGACGGTGGCCGGGATGGTGTTCGGCGCGATGTCGAGGGCGAGCGCCAGCCGGCTCGGCGGGTCGAACAGGCTCGGGTAGGTGATCTTGAAGCTCTCCTCGAAGGCGAGCGCCTTGTCCCGCTGGTCCTGGATGTTGACGCCCAGGAAGGTCACCCCGGACGCCCTGGTGGCCTGGTACGTGCCCTCCAGGTCGTCCGCCTCGGCCCGGCACGGCGCGCACCACGAGCCCCAGAAGTTGACGACCACGACCTGGCCACGGTCCTTCGCCACGTCGTAGCTGCCGCCGGTGAGCAGCTCACCGGCGAGCTTCGGAGGGGCAGAACGCTGGTCGGGGGCGCACTCGATGACGCCCTCCCGGGTGTCGCAGGCCTCCTCCCGGTCGCGCGACGAGCAACCGGCCAACGCCACCGTCACGATGGTGGCGAGCAGACCCGCGGTGAACCTCCGGGCGTTCATCAGGCTCCCTTGGCCGTCCGGGCTGTCGACGACATCGCGACCAGGTGGGCGGCCGGCTCGGAGTAGCCGATGCCGACCACCTTGGCACCGTCGAAGTGGAACGAGGTGAGGCTGGCCAGCCCGCACTGGCGCCGGCGCGGGTCGTGCCAGAGCCGCTTGCGTTCGACGTGCCGGCGCAGCGTCCAGATCGGGAGCTGGTGCGAGACCAGCACCGCCTCGCGTCCCTCGGCGGCCACCCGGGCGGCGTGCAGGGCGGCGAACATCCGCTCCGCGATGACCCGGTAGGCCTCGCCCCAGGACGGCGTGACCGGGTCCCGCAGCACCCACCAGTTGCGCGGATCCCGGAAGGAGCCGTCGCCGGGAGAGACCTTCTTGCCCTCGAACCAGTTGGCGCTCTCGATGAGCCGCTCGTCCACCCCGACCGGCAACCCGAACTGCGCGGCGATCGGCTCGGCCGTCTGCTGGGCGCGTTCCAGCGGGCTGGCCACCACGTGCACGACCTCCCGCTCGGCCAGCCCCTGCGCGGCGGCCTTCGCCATCTGCACGCCGAGCTCGGAGAGGCGGAAGCCCGGCAGCCGGCCGTAGAGGATGCCGTCCGGGTTGTGCACCTCGCCGTGCCGCAGCACGTGGACCACCGTCTTGCTCACCGCTGCGCCCCCTTCGTTCGCGACTGCGGGGCTCGCAAACCCGGCTCACTCCTCGCGCTCACCGCTACGCCCTTCGTTCGCGACTGCGGGGCTCGCAAACCCGGCTCACTCCTCGCGCTCACCGCTACCCCCCGTGACCTGCCGCTGCCGCAGCGCTGGCCGCCACCGGCAGTGCGGCGGCGATCTGCTCCAGAGCGGCGTCGTCCAGCGCCGCCGACACGAACCACGCCTCGAACGCGCTCGGCGGCAGGTAGACACCGCTGGCGAGCATCGCGTGGAAGAACGCCTTGAACGCGGGCACCTGCTGCGTGCGGGCGCTGTCGTAGTCGACCACGTCGGCGTCGGTGAAGAAGATCGAGAACATGTTTCCCGCGTACGACAGCCGGTGCGGGACCCCGGCGGCGGAGAGCGCGTCGGCGGCGAGCCTGCCCACGGCGGCGGCCGTCTCGTCCAGCCTGCGGTAGAGCGCGTCGTCGGCCAGCCGCAGGGTGGCCAGGCCGGCGGCGCAGGCCAGCGGGTTACCGGAGAGGGTGCCGGCCTGGTAGACCGGGCCGGCGGGGGCCAGTCGTTCCATGATCTCCGCGCGCCCGCCGAACGCCGCGGCCGGCAGCCCACCCCCCATGACCTTGCCGTACGTCCACAGGTCGGCATCGGAGGGGTCGAGGCCGTGCCAACCGGCGCGGGAGACCCGGAACCCGGTCATCACCTCGTCGACGATGAGCAGCGCGCCGTGCGCGTGCGCGATCCGGGCGAGCTGGGAGTTGAAACCGTCGCGCGGGGCGACCACGCCCATGTTGCCGGCGGCGGCCTCGGTGATGATCGCGGCGATGTGCTGGCCCTCGGCGGCGAACGCCTGCTCCACGGCGGCGACGTCGTTGTACGGCAGCACGATCGTGTCACCCGCCGCCGCGCCGGTCACCCCCGGCGAATCGGGCAGGCCGAGGGTGGCGACGCCCGAGCCGGCGGCGGCCAGCAGGCCGTCGGAGTGCCCGTGGTAGCAGCCGGAGAACTTCACGATCCGGGAGCGGCCGGTGAAGCCGCGCGCCAGCCGGATCGCCGACATGGTGGCCTCGGTGCCGGAGTTGACCAGCCGGACCTGCTCGACCGGGGTGCGGTCGACGATCTCGGTGGCCAGCTCGACCTCACCCGGAGTGGGGGTGCCGAAGCTGGTGCCCCGGGTCGCGGCCGACCTGATCGCGTCCACCACCTCCGGATGCGCGTGGCCCAGGATCAGGGGGCCCCAGGAGGAGACCAGGTCGACGTAGCGCCGGTCGTCGGCGTCGTACAGCCAGGGACCCTCCCCCCGGACCATGAAGCGCGGCGTGCCGCCGACGGCACGGAACGCGCGCACGGGGGAGTTCACCCCGCCGGGCACGATGGCCTTGGCGCGGTCGAACAGGGCCTCGGAGGCCGGTGCTTCGGCCGGGTAACGGCCGGGTCCGGCGGGAAACATATCGGTCACGATGCCGCCATTGTGTCAGCGTCGGACGGCGAATCTGCAGGCACCCCGCACGGGGGTTACCCGGCTCACCCGTGCCGGCCCCTCCCGCGCTCCCGGGCGGCGTCACGCCCGTCGCCCGGGTCGGGCTGGTTCCGGCGCCCTGACTCGGGTCTGCGTCCCCTCGCGTTTCCTTCGCGGGAGCGGGTCGTGCTGCGGTCCGACACGAGGTCGAAGGAGGGTGATCCGGCCACCCGCGCCGTGCGTTCCGCCTGACGGGGCTCTGTCGCCGGCCGCTCGACAGGCCGGGTCGCCCGGATCGCGCTAGGCTGACCCGGTGGATCGTGCCGAACTGTCCATCACGCTACACCGGGCGGGCGACGAAGCTGTGCTTCGCCTGGCCGGTGAGATCGACATGCTCACGGCCGCCCAACTGTCGACCGTCGTCAACGAGGTGCTCGTCGATCCGCCGCCGCGGATCGTCCTCGACCTCGGCGGGGTCACCTTCTGCGACTCACAGGGCCTGGGCACCCTCGTCGTACTCAGCCGCAAGGCCAGCCACGCGCAGAGCCTGCTGATGCTGACCAATGTCGGCGACTTCCTGATCCGCGTCCTGGACATCACCGGCCTACGCAGCGCCCTGATGATCCGCAACGACCAGACCACCGGCTGACCCACCCCCGGCGCCCCCACGCGCCCCACACCCGCGCCTCCGTGCCCGAGTCCGCGCGCCCGTCCCGCACCCGTCCCGTGCCCGCGCCCGCGCGCCCGCGTGCCCGCGCGTCGATCTTGCACTTTCGGCCCAATTCTCGTCCGCATTGACCGCTATGTCGGGGCACAAAGTGCAAGATCGGCGCGGGAGAGGGTGGGGCGAGGGTGGGCGGGGTGGGGCGGGGCGGGTGGTCAGGGGGTGTTGCCCCAGCGGGCGTGTTCCAGGAGTTGTACCGCCCGGTCGCGGGCTTCCGGATCGTCCGCGCGCAGCAGCGTGGTGGCCTCGTCGACCGCGTCGGCCAGCACCCGCCACTGCGTGTCGCGCTCCCGCACCAGGTCCGACTGGGCCGCGAGCTGCCGGGTCTTGACCCACAGCTCGACGAAGACCGACACCTTGGCCCGCAGCACCCACGGATCGAACGGCTTGGTCAGGTAGTCGACCGCGCCGACCGCGTAGCCGCGCAGCGCGAGCTGGGCGTCCCGGTCGGCGGCGGTGAGGAAGATGATCGGTACGTGCCGCGTACGCTCACGCCGCTTGATGTGGCTGGCCGTCTCGAAGCCGTCCATGTCCGGCATCTGGGCGTCGAGCAGGATCACCGCGAAGTCGTCGACCAGCAGTTGCTTCAGGGCCGCCTCGCCGCTCTCGACGGCGACGGACTGGACGGGGAGCCCCTGGAGAATCGCCTCCAGGGCCATCAGGTTCTCCCGGCGGTCGTCCACCAGCAGCGCCTTTGCCATCTGGGTCACGAACTCTCCTCGGTTCGGCTGCCGCTGATCCAGGACGACATGAGTTCGATCAACTCGTCCAGGTCGACGGGCTTGGTGATGTAGTCACTTCCGCCGGCCGCCAGCGCCGACTCGCGGTCGCCGGGCATGGCCTTCGCGGTCAGGAAGACGATCGGCAGGTCGGCGAACCGGTGGTTGCGCCTGATCTGTCGGGTCGTCTCGTACCCGTCCTGATCGGGCATCATCGCATCCATCAGGACGATGTCCACCTCCGGATGCTCGGCCAGCAGGCGGACGCCGTCCGCCCCGTTGTCCGAGTACAACACGGTCAGGCCGTGCAGTTCCAACGCGCTGGTCAGCGCGAAGACGTTCCGGACGTCGTCGTCGACGATCAGCACGGTGGTGCCCTCCAGCCTCCGGGTGGCCGGCGTGGAGGCCGGTTCGGGCAGCTCCGGCGGCGGCATGAGCAGCGAGGACGGAAGTCCGGCCCGCGCCGGTGACGGCGGCAGCGGCGCGACCACCGCGTCCGGGGCGAGCACGTCCGGCACGAAGAGGGTGAACGTCGAGCCCTGCCCGGGCGCCGACGCCACCACGATGCTGCCGCCGAGCAGTCGGGCCAGGTCCCGGCTGATCGACAGCCCCAGCCCCGTACCGCCGTAGCGGCGGCTGGTGGTGCCGTCGGCCTGCTGGAACGCCTCGAAGATCAGCGACAGCTTGTCGTCGGAGATGCCGATGCCGGTGTCGACCACCGTGAACGCGATGACCTGCCGTGCGTTGGTCAGGGCCGGCACGTCGAAGACCGTGTTGTCGGGCGCCGGCCCGATCCGCAGCGTCACCGCGCCGTTGTCGGTGAACTTGACCGCGTTGGAGAGCAGGTTGCGCAGGATCTGCTGGAGTCGCTGGGCGTCGGTGACCAGCGCCGCCGGCAGGTCCCTGCTGATCCGCACCTGGAAGTCCAGGTTCTTCTCCTCGGCCTGCGGCGCGAACGCCTGCTCCACGTAGCCGCGGATCTCGTCGAACCGGACCTCGGTGGGCTCGACGTCCATCCGTCCTGCCTCGATCTTCGACAGGTCCAGGATGTCGTCGATCAGCCGCAGCAGGTCGGAACCGGCGCCGTGGATCGTCCGGGCGAACTCGATCTGCTTCGGCGTGAGGTTCTGCTCCGAGTTCTCGGCCAGCAGCCGGGCCAGCAGCAGCAGCGAGTTCAACGGCGTACGCAGCTCGTGGCTCATGTTGGCCAGGAACTCCGACTTGTACGCCGACGCCCTCGTGAGCTGCTGGGCCTTCTCCTCCAGGCCGAGCCGGGCCAGCTCGATCTCCCGGTTCTTCGTCTCGATGTTGCCCTTCTGTTCCGAGAGCAGCTGCGCCTTGTCCTCCAGCTCGGCGTTGGTGCGCTGGAGCTCCGCCGACTGCTCCTGCAACTCGTGGGCGAGCCGCTGGGACTGCGCGAGCAGTTCCTCCGTACGCCGGTTGGCCTGGATGGTGTTGACCGCGATGCCGGTGGTCAGCACGAGCCGCTCCAGGAACGACAGGTGCAGCTCGGAGAAGGCCGCGACGCTGGCGAACTCGATGACCCCGAGCAGCTCGCCCTCGAAGAGCACGGGCAGCACGACCAGGTCGGCCGGCGGGGTCTCGGCGAGCCCGGAGCGAAGCATCAGCTTGCCGTCCGGCGCCCCGCCCATCCGGATCGTCCGGCGGGACAGGGCGGTCTGGCCGACCAGCCCCTCGCCGGGGCCGAAGGTGACCTCCTGTCCCCGGGCGACGTAGCCGTACGAGGCGGTCAACCGCAGCCGCATCACGCCCTCGGAGGTGTCCGCCAGGAAGAACGCGCCGAGCTGCGCGTCGACCAGCGGAGTCACCTCCATCATGATCATGCGGCACACCTCGCCCAGGTCCCGCTGCCCCTGGAGCAGGCCGCCGATCCGGGCCAGGTTCGAGTCGAGCCAGCCCTGCTCGGCGTTCTTCTTGGTCGTCTCCCGGAGGGTGACGATCATCTGGTTGATGTTGTCCTTCAGCTCGGCGACCTCGCCCTGCGCCTTGACCGCGATCCGCTGGGTCAGGTCGCCCCGGGTCACCGAGGTGGAGACCTGCGCGATGGCGCGCAACTGGGTGGTGAGGGTCGAGGCGAGCTGGTTGACGTTCTCGGTGAGGTCCCGCCAGGTGCCCGAGACGCCCTTGACCTGGGCCTGGCCGCCGAGCTTGCCCTCCGTGCCCACCTCGCGGGCCACCCGGGTCACCTCGTCGGCGAACGACGACAACTGGTCCACCATCGTGTTGACGGTGGACTTGAGTTCCAGGATCTCGCCGTGGGCGTCGACGGTGATCTTCTGCGACAGGTCACCCTTCGCCACGGCGGTGGTCACCGAGGCGATGTTGCGCACCTGCGACGTCAGGTTCGACGCCATCGAGTTCACGTTGTCGGTCAGATCCCGCCACGTACCCGAAACGCCCTTCACCTGGGCCTGACCGCCCAGCTTGCCCTCCGTGCCCACCTCGCGGGCCACCCGGGTCACCTCGTCGG
>NZ_JBEZMR010000002.1:396504-573175 GCF_040652795.1 Micromonospora sp. NPDC048170 | reverse complement strand
GCGAACGACGACAACTGGTCCACCATCGTGTTCACCGTCGACTTCAGCTCCAGGATCTCGCCCCGGGCATCCACGGTGATCTTCTGCGACAGGTCGCCCTTCGCCACGGCGGTGGAGACCTGGGCGATGTTGCGCACCTGGGCGGTCAGGTTCGACGCCATCGAGTTCACGTTGTCGGTCAAATCCCGCCACGTGCCGGCAACGCCCTTGACCTGGGCCTGACCGCCGAGCTTGCCCTCCGTGCCCACCTCGCGCGCGACGCGCGTCACCTCGTCGGCGAACGACGACAACTGGTCCACCATCGTGTTCACCGTCGACTTCAGCTCCAGGATCTCGCCCCGGGCATCCACGGTGATCTTCTGCGACAGGTCACCCTTCGCCACTGCCGTCGTCACCGAGGCGATGTTGCGCACCTGCGACGTCAGGTTCGACGCCATCGAGTTCACGTTGTCGGTCAGATCCCGCCACGTACCCGAAACGCCCTTCACCTGGGCCTGACCACCCAGCTTGCCCTCCGTGCCCACCTCGCGGGCCACCCGGGTCACCTCGTCGGCGAACGACGACAACTGGTCCACCATCGTGTTGACGGTGTTCTTCAGCTCCAGGATCTCGCCCTGGGCGTCGACCGTGATCTTCTGCGACAGGTCACCCTTCGCCACCGCGGTGGAGACCTGGGAGATGTTGCGGACCTGGCTGGTCAGGTTGCCGGCGAGCTGGTTGACGTTCTCGGTCAGGTCGCGCCAGGTGCCCGAGACGCCACGGACCTGGGCCTGACCGCCGAGCTTGCCCTCGATGCCCACCTCACGCGCGACGCGCGTCACCTCGTCGGCGAACGACGACAACTGGTCCACCATCGTGTTGACGGTGTCCTTCAGCTCCAGGATCTCGCCCTGCGCCGCCACGGTGATCTTCTGCGACAGGTCGCCCCGGGCCACCGCCGTGGAGACCTGGGCGATGTTGCGCACCTGGGCGGTCAGGTTCGACGCCATCGAGTTGACGCTGTCGGTCAGGTCCTTCCAGGTGCCGGCCACGTTCGGCACGTCGGCCTGCCCGCCGAGCTTGCCCTCCGTGCCCACCTCGCGGGCCACCCGGGTCACCTGCTCGGCGAAGAGCCGCAGGGTGTCGGTGAGGTAGTTCATCGTGTCGGCCAGCTCGGCGACCTCGCCACGCGCGCTGACCGTGATCTTCTGCGACAGGTCGCCCTTGGCCACCGCCGTCGCCACCTGCGAGATCGACCGCACCTGGCCGGTCAGGTTCGACGCCATGGTGTTCACCGAGTCGGTGAGGTCCTTCCAGGTGCCGGCGACGCCGCGTACGTCTGCCTGGCCGCCCAGCTTGCCCTCGGTGCCCACCTCCCGGGCCACCCGGGTCACCTCGTTCGAGAAGGACGAGAGCTGGTCGACCATCGTGTTGACCGTGCGGCCGATCCGCAGGTATTCACCGCGCAGCGGCCGGCCGTCGATCTCCAGGGCCATGTGCTGGGAGAGGTCGCCGTCGGCGACCGCGACGATGACCCGGGCGATCTCGGTGGTCGGCCGGCCCAGGTCGTCGATCAGCGAGTTGACCGCGCGCTGACCCTCGGCCCAGGAGCCGTCCAGGCCCTCGTCGTCGAGGCGTTCGGTGAGCCGCCCGTCCCGGCCGACGATCCGGCTGATCCGTCGCAGGTCGAGGTACTGCCGCTCCTGGAGCGACACGACCTCGTTGAAGGCGTCGGCGACCTCACCGGCTTGGCCCGCCCGGCGGGGCAGCCGCACCTTCAGGTCGCCCCGACGGACCCGTCGCAGCGCCTCGGTCAGCTCGCCGAGGAGTGCCTCGTGGTCGGGCGCGGACGGATCCACGGTCGCCGACTGTTTCGTGGTCATCATTCCTCGCTCAGCTCGGGGCCACCGGCTCCTGCCGACGCCGGCCATCCCACCATTGTGCCCGTGGTCCCGTCCGCGCCACGCCCACGCGCCCGGGTCGCGGCGCCTGGCTCCACCATGCCCCGCCGCCGCCAGGCCCGGCCGAACGGGGGGCCGGCGGGCGGAAGGCAGCGGGCGAGGACAGGCGAAAAAGACGAAAGAACGGCGCTTGATCCGGTTTGTTCGGTTCCGGCGCGTCGTCAACGCGCCCGCGAGCCGCCCGTACGGGCATCGGCTTGGCACCCGCGCGGGCGGCGGTGGAGGATACGGGGGTGTCAGCGGAGGCGGGGCCCGCGTCGACCGGGGGCCGAGACGAGCACGTCCGGCGCGTCAGGCTCCCCGCAGACCGGCGTACGCCCGCCGCGGCGCGGGCCCTCGTGCGCTCCGTGCTCACCGAGGCCCACCTGGACGAACTGGCCAACGAGGCCATGCTGCTCACCACCGAGCTCTCCACCAACGCGGTGGAGCACGCCCGCACCGAACTGGACATCGAGGTGGTCGCCGACCCGGTCGGGCTCACCGTCACCGTGTCCGATTTCGCGGTCGGCCCGGTCGAGGAGCTGACCGTCGGGGTCCGCAACGACACCACCGACATCGACGAGGTCTCCGAGCGCGGCCGGGGGCTGCTGCTGGTCGATCACTTCGCCAGTCGCTGGGGCACCACCTACCTGCCCACCGGCAAGGGCGTCTGGTTCCAGCTGGACCGGTCGGGGCAGGGCCCGGGCGACGATCAGGCCGTGGCCACCCGGTCGGTGGTGCCCGTGGCGGCGACCGGGGGCGGCGCGTCGGCGACCCGGGAGAGTTCCGCGCCGAGCGCCGGGGCGATGAGCGAGCTGATGCAGACCACCCCCGACCCGTACGCCGAGGATCCGCTGCCCGACTTCGCGACCAGCCTGCTCAGCCGGGTGGCGGAGATGGTCGGCGCGGCCGGCGGAGTCGTCCGGCTGGACCGGGGGGACGGACAGGGCACCCAGGCGCTGGCCCGGTACGGCCGCCAGCCCCGGCCCGGCAACGAACTGCTCCGGGTGCCGCTGGCCGTGCACCGGCCGTACGCCGGCGAGTTGGAGCTGGACGCGGCCCCGTCCGCGTACGCGCGACCGCTGGCCGTGCTGATGGCCGAGCGGCTCTCGCTGCACCTCGAGAACGACCGGCTACGCCGGGCCGACGTCCGCCGGCAGGCCTGGCTGACGTTCCTCGCCGAGGCCAGCGAACTGCTCGCACAGTCGCTGGACGTCGAGTTGACCATGGCGCTGATCCCGCAGCTCGTGGTGCCCCGGCTCGGGCAGTGGTGCGCGGTGCACACGACCGACGAGTGGGGCCGGTTGCGCCTCGCGGCGGCCAGCCACGCCGACGAGTCGGTGCTGCCCCAGCTGCACCAGGTGCTGGAGGAGACCGGCCCGGACTCGGTCCAGGCCCGGCTGCGCGAGGCGTCCCGCAACGGCGCCCAGATGCCACTCGGCGCGCCGATGGAGGGCTTCGCCGTGCCGCTGATCGCCCGGGGACAGCGGCTGGGCACGCTGGCCGTCGGCCGGCACCAGCGGCACCGGCACGACCCGGACGAGGTCGCCGTGCTGGAGGACGTCGCCCGGCGGGCGGCGCTGGCGATCGAGAACGCCCGGATCCACGCCGAGCGCCGCCGGATCGCGCACACCCTCCAGCAGTCCCTGCTGCCGCCGGTGCTGCCCGTGGTCGAGGGCATCGGTTTCGCCGCCGAGTACGTCCCGACCGGCGGCGACGTCGACGTCGGCGGCGACTTCTACGACGTGGTGCCGCTGCCGGACGGGCGCTGGCTGGTGGTGATCGGCGACGTCTCGGGCAAGGGGGTGCAGGCGGCGACGGTCACCGGCCTGGTCCGCGACGTCATCCGGGTGCTGGTGGGCGACGGCAAGCCGCTGCCGGAGGCGCTGGCCCGGGTCAACGAGACCCTGTTCGAGCGGGGCGGGGGGCGGTACTGCACGCTGGCCCTGGCGGCGGTCGGGCCCGGCGACGGCAACCGGCTCGACGTCTCCCTGCATCTCGCCGGCCACGACCGGCCGGTCCTGCTGCCAGCCCGTGGCGGGGCGCGTTTCGTCGGCACCGGGGGCACCGCGCTCGGCCTGCTCGACGCGATCGCCACCCCCACGGCGGAGGTGCCGCTCGCCCCGGGCGACTCGCTGGTCTTCTACACCGACGGGGTCACCGAGCGGCGGCGCGGCCGGGAACTGTTCGGCACCGACCGGCTGCGCGCCGCCGCCGCCCCACTGGCCGGTTACCCGGCCGACGTGATCGCGGCGCGGCTGCGCTCGACGGCGATCGGCTTCTCGGCCGAGGCACCCCGCGACGACATCGCCATCCTGGTGCTCCGCAACGACGCCGGCTGAGCCCTGGCGGCGGAACCGGCGGGGCCGCGGCACGGTGTGACGCCCGGGTCGCGGCAGCGGCGACGCCCGGTTGCTCAGAGGCCGCCCGGCAGGCGGCCCGGGGCGAGGCGGTGGTGTGGGTCGAGGTGCTCCTTGGCCGCGCGCAACCGGGCCAGCCCGGCCAGCTCGCCCCACAGGTCGACGGCCCGGCGGACGGCTGCCGGCGCGGAGAGCACCACGCACCGGCCCCGCCGGGCGAGGAGCACGCCGCGGACGGCGGCCAGGATGGACGCCACCCGGTCGGGTGGCATGGCCCCGGGCAGGGCCGCGTGCACCACGCCGAGACCGGCGGAGCCACGCACCGGGACGGGGCCACCGGCGGCGTCGCGCAGCGCGTAGACGGCGGCGTGCAGGTCGGCGATCGGCACCTCGATCCGCAGCGCCGTGTCGCCCGGGCCGAACGGGTAGCGCCGCCACCACTCCGGCGCGGCGGGGCTGGCGGTCGCACCGGCGCCGAGAAGCGCGACGAGTCGCTCGGCACGCTCGACGACGTCGGCGGGGCCGCCCTCCAGCAGCACCACCAGCCGCCCGGCGCCGGCCGGGCCGGCGATGGCGCGCCCCGTCATGGACGGGTGACGCGCCATCGCGGCGGCCCGGCTGCCCTGGCGCGGCCGGGGTCCCGCGCCGGCCGGCAGGTCAAGCTCGACCGCTGCCGGGTCGAGGCGGGCGGCGAGCACGGTGCGAATCAGGTCGTGCACCTCCAGCGGGGTCCAGACCGGTCGGCTGACCCAGACCCGGCCGGCCGGGACGGCCTGCACCCGCAGGGTCGCCGAGACCAGCACACCGAGCGCCCCCTGGGAGCCGCAGAGCAGCCGGGCCAGCTCCAGCCCGGCGGCGCCTCCCCCGGCCTCGGCGAGCTCGCCGTCGGCGTCGAGGTAACGCACCCGGACGAGCTGGTCGCAGGGGCTGCCGTGGCGGTGCCGCAGCGGCCCGGCCTCCTCGGCGGCGAGCACCCCGCCGAGGGTGGCGCCGGGCGAGGGGGCGTCGAGTGCCAGACGCTGCCCGGTGCGGTCGAGAGTGGCCTGCACCGCGCGCAGCGGGGTGCCCGCGCCGACCTCGGTGGTGGGCGCGCCGACCGGCTCGTGCCCGATGCCGGCGAGCCTGCCGGTGTCGAGCATGATGTCGACCCGGTCGGGGGCGGCACCCCAGTCGATCTTCGTGCCGGCGCCGCGCGGCACCACCGTCAGATCGTGCCGGGCGGCGAGCCGCAGCACCTCGGCCGCGGCGTGCGGGCCGCCCGGGACGGCGACCCAGCGGGCCGGGCGACCGGCCACCTCGTCGGCGGGACCGGCGAAGCGGGCGAACGGCGGACCGCAGATCTCCGTCAACCGCCGGGTGATGTCGAGGGCTCCTGGCCGGTCGGTGGAACTCGCTGCAGCCGCCATGCCGGCCATCGTACACATGTTCGAACGATCTGCGGCGGGTCGCCGACGAGGCCGCGCGGCGGAGGGTACGCGGCCGGTAACGTGGCGCCGTGACCACCGAGACCCCCGTGCCCACGGCGAAGCGGGTGCCCAGCGAGCGCACCCACCACGGCGACACCGTCGTCGACGAGTACGCCTGGCTCACCGTCAAGGACGACCCCGAGACGATCGCCTACCTGACCGCCGAGAACGCCCACACCGAGGCCCGGACGGCGCACCTCGAAGGGCTGCGCGCCGACCTGTTCGAGGAGATCCGCCGGCGCACCCAGGAGACCGACCTGTCGGTGCCCAGCCGCAAGGGTGGCTACTGGTACTACACCCGGACGGTCGAGGGCCAGCAGTACGGCGTGCTGTGCCGCCGGGCGGTCCGCGACGGCGAGACCGAGCCGCCGGTCAGCGCCGACGGTGCGCCGCTCGACGGCGAGGAGGTGCTGCTCGACGGCAACCTGCTCGCCGAGGGGCACGACTTCTTCGCGCTCGGCGCGTCCGACGTCAGCCCGGACGGGCGGTGGCTGGCCTACTCCACGGACTTCTCCGGCGACGAGCGGTTCACGCTGCGGGTCAAGGACCTCTCCACCGGCGAGCTGCTGCCCGACGAGGTGCCCGACACGTTCTACGGCACCGCCTGGTCCACCGACGCCTCCGTGCTGTTCTACGTCACCGTGGACGAGACGTGGCGCCCCAACCGGGTCTGGCGGCACACGCTGGGCACGCCGTCCGCTGAGGACGTGGTGGTCTACCAGGAGGACGACGAGCGGTTCTGGGTCGGCGTCGAGTTGAGCCGCTCGGAGCGGTTCATCCTCATCGACGCGCACAGCAAGATCACCAGCGAGGTGCTGGTGATCCCGGCCGGCAACCCGACCGGCGTGCCGGCGTCCGTGGCGCCCCGGCGGCAGGGCGTGGAATACACGGTCGAGCACCACGGGCACCGATTCCTGATCCTGCACAACGACGGCGCGGAGGACTTCGCACTGGCGTACACCTCGGCGGACTCGCCCGGCGACTGGGTGCCGCTGATCGAGCACTCGCCCGGCACCCGGCTGGAGGCGGTGGACGCCTTCGCCGACCACCTGGTCGTCTCGCTACGCACCAACGGGCTGACCGGGCTACGGGTGCTGCCCGTCGGCGGCGGCGACGCGTACGACATCGACTTCCCGGAGCCGCTCTACAGCGTCGGGCTGGACAGCAACCCGGAGTACCGCACCGGGCAGATCCGGCTCCGCTACACCTCGCTGGTCACCCCCGACTCGGTCTACGACTACGACCTGGTCACCCGGCAGATGGTGCTGCGCCGGCAGAAGCCGGTGAAGCCCGGGCCGGACGGGCGGGCGTACGACCCGGCCGACTACGAGCAGCACCGCGACTGGGCGCTCGCCGACGACGGGACCCGGGTGCCGATCTCGCTGGTCTGCCGGGCCGGCACGCCGAAGGACGGCTCCGCCCCCTGCGTGATCTACGGCTACGGCTCGTACGAGGCGAGCATGGACCCGTGGTTCTCCATCTCCCGACTGTCCCTGCTGGACCGCGGCGTCATCTTCGCCGTGGCGCACATCCGGGGCGGCGGTGAACTGGGCCGCCGCTGGTACGAACAGGGCAAGCTGCTGGCCAAGAAGAACACGTTCACCGACTTCGTCGCCTGCTCCCGGCACCTGGTCAAGGCGGGCTGGACGACGGGCGACCGGCTCGTCGCCCGGGGCGCGTCGGCCGGCGGGCTGCTGATGGGCGCGGTCGCCAACCTCGCCCCGGACGCGTTCGCCGGGATCGTCGCGCAGGTGCCCTTCGTGGACGCGCTCACCTCGATCCTCGACCCGTCGCTGCCGCTGACCGTCACCGAGTGGGAGGAGTGGGGCAACCCGCTGGCCGACCCGGAGGTCTACGCGTACATGAAGTCCTACACGCCGTACGAGAACGTCCGGGCGGTGGACTACCCGGCGATCCTCGCGGTGACCAGCCTCAACGACACCCGGGTGCTCTACCACGAGCCGGCGAAGTGGGTCGCCCGGCTGCGGGCGGTCGCCCCGCGTGGCGACTTCCTGTTGAAGACCGAGATGGGCGCCGGCCACGGTGGCCCGAGTGGCCGCTACGACTCCTGGCGCGAGGAGGCGTTCGTCAGCGCCTGGATCCTCGACCGCCTCGACCGCGCCTGACCCGGGTGTAAGGAAGGGCACCTTCTCAACGGATTCTGCACAGGAAGGTGCCCTTCCTGACATCTCAGCGGAGCACGCCCGCCAGCACCGCCGGGTCCACGTTGCCGCCGGTGACCACGGCGACCGTACGACCGGACGGCAGCTCGGCGGCGTGGAACAGCCGGGCGGCCACGGCCACCGCGCCGCTCGGCTCCACGACCAGGCGGGCGTCGGCGACCAGCCGCCCCATCGCGGCGCGGATCTCCTCCTCGGTCACCGTGACGATGCGGTCGAGCCGGGCCCGCAGGTGGGCGAGGGTCAGCTCGGACGGCGGCAGGCGCAGCCCGTCGGCCATCGTCCGATAGGTGCGTTCCTCGCCCCACACCACCACCGACCCGGCCGCCAGCGAGTCCCGGGCGTCGGCGGCGAGCTCCGGCTCGACGCCGATCACGGTCGTCGCCGGCCGCAGCGCCTTCACCGCGGTGGCGACGCCGGAGGAGAGCCCGCCGCCGCCCACGGGCACCAGCACCACGTCGACGTCGGGCAGGTCCTCGACGATCTCCAGCCCCACCGTGCCCTGCCCGGCGATGATCCGCCGGTCGTCGAAGGGCGGCACCAGCACCGCGCCCGTCGTGGCGGCGATCCGCTCCGCCTCCGGGCCGCGTCGGGCGGGCGGCACCAGCAGCACCTCCACACCCAGCGCACGGATCCGGTCCACCTTGACCGCCGGGGCGCCCTCCGGCACCACGATCCGGCACGGCACGCCGGCCGCCCGTGCCGCGTACGCCAGGGCAAGGCCGTGGTTGCCCGAGGAGTGGGTGACCACGCCGCGCGCCCGCTCGTCGGGTGTCAGCCGGGCGACGGCGTGGGTGGCGCCGCGCAGTTTGAAGGACCCCACCGGTTGCAGGCTCTCCGGCTTGAGCCACAGCTCCGCGTCCCATCCGGTCCTCAGCAGCGTGGTACGCGACACGGTGCCCGCGATGTCGGCGGCGGCGTTGCGGACGTCGGTGATCGAGACCAGATGATCCATCGGCCCATCCTGCCCGATCCGGGTTCTCCCGGCGGTCCCCGCGACGCCTGTCAGTCGAGGCAGAACTCGTTGCCCTCGGGGTCGGCCATCACGATGTGACCGGCGCCGAGCGGGGGATCGGGCTCGAAGCGCCTGAGCCGGGTGGCGCCGTGGGAGACGAGCCGCTCGGCCTCCGCCTCCAGTGCCGCCATCCGCGCTTCGCCCTCGACCCCGGGGGCGGCTCGCACATCGAGGTGCACGCGGTTCTTGGCCTGCTTCCCCTCCGGCACCCGTTGGAAGAACAACCGCGGCCGGGAGCCCTCCGGATCGACCAGCCCGGAGGCGTCGTTGCGGTTCTCAGGCGGTACGCCCATCGCCTCCAGCGCCTGCTCCCACGACTCGAAGCCGCCGGGTGGGGCCTGCAACTGGTAACCGAGGGCCTCGGCCCAGAACGCCGCCAACCCGGCCGGGTCGGCGCAGTCGAAAGTTATCTGGAGGTCGCGCGCCATCTCAGCTCGCCTCCTGTCGGGCCTGCTGACGAGTGTCTGGTCGGTCATGGCCCCAGCCTCCCGCAGATAGCGGACAGGATCGTTCCGCGATCCGTGAAACGATGGGCGCGTGACCGTGGAGGCAACGACCGAGCGGGTCCTGCGGTTGCTGGCGCTGTTGCAGCGGCGGGCCTCCTGGACGGCCGCCGAGCTGGCCGCCGAGCTGAGGGTCACCGACCGCTCGGTGCGCCGCGACGTGGAGCGGCTGCGTACGCTCGGCTATCCCGTGCACGCGACGGCGGGCGTCGGCGGCGGCTACCAGCTCGGCGCGGGCACCCGGCTGCCGCCGCTGCTCCTCGACGACGAGGAGGCGATCGCGACAGCGGTTTCCCTGCGGCTGGCGTCGGGAGGCACGGTCGCCGGGGCGGGCGAGGCGGCACTGCGGGCGCTCACGAAACTCGACCAGGTGATGCCGGCCCGGCTGCGCGCCGAGGTGCGGGCGGTGCACGGCGCCACCGAGACCCTTGTCGGCCCCGGGGTCGAGATCGACGCGGAGCTGCTGGTGACGCTCGCGCGAGCCTGTCGCGACGCCGTACGGGTGCGGTTCCGGTATGCCGGCCGCGACGGCGGGGAGCGCGAGCGCACGGTCGAGCCGGTGCGGATGGTCACGACCGGCCGCCGCTGGTACCTGATGGCCTGGGACGTCGGCCGCGACGACTGGCGCACCTTCCGGCTGGACCGGATGCGTGAGGTGGCGGCGACCACCTGGCGCTTCCGGGCGCGGGAGCATCCGGACCCGGCCGCCTACGTGCAGCGGTCCGTGGCCGAGGCGCCGTACCGGTATCTCGCCCGGGTGCGGGTGCACGCCCGCCCCGACCAGGTGCGGGAGCTGGTGCCGCCCCAGGTGGGGCGCGTCGAGGACGATCGCGACGGGTGGTGCGTGCTCGTCGTCGGCGGGGACGACCTGGACTGGCTCGCCGGGCACGTGGCCCGACTGGGCTTCGAGGCGGAGGTGCTGGAGCCTCCGGCACTGCGGGAGGCCCTCGTCCGGCTCGCCCACCGCCTCACCGCGATGGCCGGGAATGTCCGGCCCTCGACGCCTAGACTGCCGGGGTGACCGGGGCCGGCGAGGTGGACGACGACGAGCCGGCCGAGGACGTACCGCCGGGGTGGCGGGCGGCGGCGCGCGACCGGCGCGTCTGGGCGATCCTCGCGGTGGTCGCGTTCCTGCTGGTGTGCTGCTGTTCCGCCGCCGCCGGGACGCTGCTCGCGCTCTCGGCCGGCCTGTTCGCCGCCTGAGCCGCCGCGTCGTCGGGCGGCCCGGGGCAGCCCCGGTGGGCCGCATCGCGCGCCAGCTCAGGTTGCCCGCAGTTCCTCCACGGCCGTGCCCGCGCGCAGGAAGAGCAGGCCGACGCCGACCGTCACCAGCACCGCCGCCAGCGCGCCGGCTCCGAGCAGCGCCAACTGCTCCAGGGGTACGTCGGGCGGCACGGTCACCTCCGGCCCCTGGACGATCCGGATGTACCGCTGCCGGGTGGCGGGGTCGGCGCAGAGCTGCTCGGTGGCGTCGCAGACCTCGCTGTGGTATCTGCTGCTCGGCGCCCGGAAGACCCCCCGGGCCAGCAGCAGGCCGACGGTGAGCGCGACGGCCACCGCCGGCACGGCCGGGGCCAACGACTGCCAGGCGACGGACCGGCCGAGCGTGGGTCGGGGCACCCCGGTCGCCACCAGGGCCGCGTACGCCCGCCGCCGGGCGGTGATCCCCTCCACCACCGCGACGACCAACCCACCGGCGGCAACCACCAGCGCCACCGCCACCGCCAGGTCCACCAGGTCCATGGTCTGCAGGTAGAAGTCGCCGCCACCGGCCAGCCCGGAGCCGGTCCGCTGGTGGAGCTCGCCCGCCGCGACGAAGTACTCCCGGAGCCCGGCCGCCCCCGCGCCGAGCAGCACGGCCGCCAGCAGGGTGGCGAAGGTGCGGCTACCCGCCCAGGGGTCGGCCGTCAGCCGGCGGGCGGCGAGCAACGCGGCCGGACCCCGGCCGTAGCGGTGCAGCAACCGGCCGGCGGTCCAGGAGATCCAGCCGGTGCCGACGACCACCCCGACCATCGCGGCCAGCCCGCCGCCGACCAGCAACGCCGGCACCAGCCACGAGGGCGGGTCGGCGTCACGTCGGCCGTACCAGCGGGCGACCGGTTCGACGGCGACGAAGGCAGCGAGCCCGGCGCCGATGAGGACGCCCGCCCAGGGTCGGGGGCCGCGTTTCCGGTGGTGCGTACGCAGCACGCCGAACGGGGTGGCGCTCACCCGGCGCAGCATCAACGCGGTGGCCAGCGCCGCCACGACCGGCAGCCCCGCCAGCACGGCCACCAGCGCGCCCGTCGGGGGCAGTACGTCGGTGGGGAGGGCGAGCCGGCCGTCGGCGTCGGGCCGGTTCCACAGCTCCCGGCCTGCGAAGTAGACCGACGTGCCGGCCAGCGTGCCGAGCAGGCTTGCCAGGCCGGTCTCCAGTACGGCGATCCGGGTCACCTGGCCCGGGGTGGCGCCGGCCAGCCGGAACGCGGCCAGCCGGCGGTCCCGCGCCGGGGCGCCGAGCCGGGCGCACTGCCCGGCCAGCGCCAGCACGGGAATGGTGAGCAGCAGCAGGGCGAAGGCGGTGCCGCCGCGCAGCCCCGGCTCGACGAGCAACTGGTTGGCGTACTGCTGCGACCACCGGTTGCCGTTGTCGGCGGTGGCGGGCGGCGTGGGGATCGCCAGCACGGTGAGCGCGGCCAGGCCGACAAGGGTGGCCAGGGCGGCGCTGAGCGCGGTCAGCGCCACCCGGACGGTGTCGGTGCGGGTGCCGGCCAGGGCGAGGCGGACCAGCGTCGACGGCCTCACCGGCGACCGCCCGGCAGCGAGGTGTCCAGGCCGAGCCCGGTGTGGTCGACCATGCCGTCGCGGAGAATGACCTCCCGGTCGGCGTACGCGGCGATCTGCGGCTCGTGGGTCACCAGCACGACCATGGTGCGCTGCTCGCGGGCGAGCCGGACCAGTTGGGTGAGCACCTGCTCGCCGGTGAGCGTGTCGAGCGCGCCGGTCGGCTCGTCGGCGAACAGCACGCGGGGCTCGGTGACCAGGGCGCGCGCCGTGGCGCAGCGCTGCTGCTGCCCGCCGGACATCTCGCCGGGACGGCTGTCGGCCAGCTCGGCCACCCCGAGCCGCTCCAGCCAGGACAGTGCCGCCGTCCGCGCCTCCCGCCGCCGGGTGCCGGCGAGGAGCAGCGGAAGGGCGACGTTCTCGGCGGCGGTCAGCTCGGCGACGAGCTGGCCGAACTGGAAGAGCACCCCGAACTCGGTGCGCCGCAGCCGGGACCGCGCCGCCTCGGACCAGGTGTCGATCCGGTGCCCGTTCCAGCTCACCTCTCCTGCGTCCGGGCGCAGGATGCCGGCGAGGCAGTGCAGCAGGGTGGACTTGCCGCAGCCGCTCGGGCCGGTGACGGCGACGATCTCGCCCTCGGCGACGTCGAGGGTGATGCCGCGCAGGGCGGGTGTCCGCCCGTAGGCCTTGACCACGCCGCGAGCCTTAAGTTGCGTCACGAGTGCACCTCCCGGTGCCAGTCGGCGACCCGGTCGATGGTGGTCTGCAACCACCGCAGGTCGGCGTCGAGATGGGCGATGGCGAAGTCGGCCGCGACGACGTCGTCGAGGCTGGCCGAGGGTGCCGTCTTCACGGCGGTCAGCTCGCGCAGCCGCTCGGTGTGGGCCTGCCGCTGGGCGACGAGGTAGGCCCGGGCCCGGTCCGCGTCGGCCACCAGCAGCGCCACGGCCACCTTGGCGAAGAGCGTGCTGGCGACGTACGGCATCGGTGGCTCGACCTCGGCGAGCCAGCGTTCCAACGCGGCCCGGCCGTCGCCGGTCAGCGCGTACGCGGTGCGGTCCGGGCCGCCCTCGCGTTCCTGTCCGGCGGGCGCCACCAGGCCGTCCCGCTGCAACCGGCCGAGGGTCGCGTAGACCTGCCCGAACGCCAGTGGCCGGGCTCGGGGCAGGCGCTCGTCGTGTGCGCGTTTGAGTTCGTAGCCGTGCCGGTTGCCGGCGGCGAGCAGCCCGAGCAGGACGTGCGGTGTGGACACCCGGGCAACTATTCACCGGGTGAATAGTGACTGTCAAGGAGGCCCGCGCGGCGGGGCTGCCGCGCGGGCCGGAGGAGAATCCGTTCAGGCGCCCGCGGACCAGCCGGGGTCCCGACCCGTGAGGGCGAGCAGGCGGTCGATCTCCGGAACGTCCGACGACGACGTCCCCACCGGCTCCGCGAAGACGCCCTGTTCCCGGGCCATCGGCCCCATCTGCTCGGTCAGGGCGTACAGCGGGGGCAGCACCTCGGGCGCGGGCCGGTAGGGCTGACCGGTGGCGACAGCCAGGTCCCACGCGTGCACCGTCACGTCGAGCAGCACCATCGTGCCGACCGTCTCCTGCGGCAGTCCCATTCCCGGTGAGACGCCGTCCAGCGCGGCCGGATCCGACCACGCCTCGACGAGTTTCGCGGTCTCCGCCTCGAACCGGTCCCGCCAGCCCTCGGCCAGGTGGTCGGGCTTCTCCGCCCACTCCGGTTGCCGCCGGCCGGCGAGGGCCTGGAAGTTGACCACCACGTCGTAGAGGTGGTTGAGCAGGTCGCGCACCGTGTAGTCGCTGCACGGGGTCGGCAGGTCCAGTTGGTCGTCCGAGATCCCCCGGACCACCGCGACGGCACAGGGTGCCGCTGCTGCCAGCAGATCGCTAGTGTTTGTGGCCATAGGACAAGCGTACGAGGATGGTCTTGAAGAAATGCGACACCAGCCGCGCCGCGACAGTCGAGGCATCCTCGACCCTCAGCGCTTGCTGCGGCAGGTCCGGTTCCGCCGACGTCTGCCGGCCCCCGCGCTACGGTCCTACGTGGAGCACTACTGGCTCATCGACTGGGAGCTGACCGAGCCGTTCGCGCAACGGGTGGTGCCGCACCCCGCCGTGAACGTGGTCTTCACCCGGTTCGGCGACGCCCCGGAGACCGCCGAGATCGCCGGCGTCGGGCAGCGGCTGTTCTCGATCACGCTGGCCGGCAGCGGCCGGGTCTGCGGGGTCCAGTTCCGCCCGGGCGGCTTCCGGCCGTTCTGGCGCCGGCCGGTCGCCGAGCTGACCGGCCAGCGCCGGCCGCTCCCCATCGGGCCGTCCGCTGCCGACCCGGCCGGGCCCGCCCCCGTCGGAGCGTCCGGCGTCGTCGGCGGCGGCCCGGTCTGCGGGGGTACGGACGACGAGCGCTGCGCCGCACTGGACGCCTTCCTCACCGCCTGGGCGCCCGAGCCGGACCCCGTCGCCGACGAGGTGATCGCGCTGGTGCAGGAGATCCGCGGCGACCGGAGCACCCTGCGGGTCGACGACTTCGCCCGACGCCACGGCAGTTCCGTACGCCGGCTGCAACGGCTCTTCCTGGAGTACGTCGGCGTCGGCCCCAAGTGGGTCATCCGGCGGTACCGCCTCCAGGAGGCGATCGAGCAGGCCGCCGACGGGCCGCAGGACTGGGCGTCGCTCGCCTCCGACCTGGGCTACAGCGACCAGGCCCACCTGATCCGGGAGTTCACCGCCGTCACCGGCACATCCCCGGCCGCGTACGTCCGCTCGCTCGGCTGACCCCGCCCCGGCCGCCGAACCTGTCAGGAAGGGCCCCTTCCTGGACAGAATCCGTTGACAGGGTGCCCTTCCTTGCACTGCGGGGCAGGGTGGCGTCAGTGGCGGCGGAGGGCGACCACGGCGACGTCGTCGCCGATCTCCGGCGGGGCCAGCTCGACCAGCAGCCGCTCGCAGAACCGGTCCAGGTCGTCGTCGACCCGGCCGGCGGCCACGGCCAGGGCGGCCAGCCCGTCGTCGATCGTGGCGTCCCGCCGCTCGATGAGGCCGTCGGTGTAGAACACCAGCGTCGCCCCGGCCGGCAGCACGAACTCCAGGTCGGGTGGCCGTTGCGCGCGGATCCCGAGCAGCGGGGCCGAGTGCTGCACGAACTCCACCTTGCCGTCGAGGCTGAGCGCGGGCGGCAGGTGGCCGGCGCTGGCCAGCCGGATGCGACCGGTGGGCGGGTGCAGCAGCAGCACGCAGATCGTGGCCAGCTCGTTGGGCAGCAGGGCGCGCATCAGTTCGTTGACGCGGTTCAGGATCTCGCCCGGCTGGTGCCCCTCCACCGCGTACGCCCGCACGGCGTGCCGCAGCTCGGCCATGACCGTCGCGGCGTGCAGCGAGTGGCCGGCCACGTCGCCGATCGCCAGCAGCAGGTGACCGTCGAGCATCACCAGCTCGTAGAAGTCGCCACCCACCTCGGTCTGTGCGCTCGCCGGCTCGTAGCGGACGGCCAGGTCCAGCCCGTCGATCTCCGGTATCCGGCGCGGCAGCAGGCTGCGCTGGAGGGTGACCGCGATGCGATGCTCCTCGTCGAAGGAGCGCTGTGCCTCCACCGCCGCCGCCACCGCCTGGGCGAGCTGCCGCAGCACGGGGGTGCGGGCGGTCTGCGTGGCGGTGGGTACGACGACGTAGAGCGGCGCGCGGTCCTCACGCAGCCGGGCGGCGGCCACCGTGACCGTGTCCGCCGGCCAGTCGACCAGGTCCCAGGCGGCCGGCTCGTCCACCCGGACCGTCGTCCCCGTCGGCACCCCCGTGTCGTCGACGGTCCACCCGACGGTCGTGGACGTGGCGTCCGGGCCGGCCGAGACCCCGGCGACGCAGTCGCCGTCGAACGTCTCGGCGATCACCGCCGCCGGGCTCTTGAAGATCTCCGCGGCGCCGGCCGCCGCCGCCTCCAGCAGCCGCACGAAGTTCGGGGCGGAATGCACCGCCACAGTGGTGTCGGCCAGTCCGAGCAGCCGTTCGGCGAGCAGTTCCGCGCGCTGCCGGGCCCGGTAGTAGCGCAGCACCGCGTGGGAGGTGGCGACCAGTTCTTCCGGCTCGATCGGCTCGGCCAGGTACGCGTCCGCGCCCCGGGTCAGCCCCTGCGCCCGGTCCACCACGTCCACCGCGTGCGCGGACACGTGGATCACCGGCATCGCCGGGTGGGCGGCCTTGATCCGTTCGCAGACCTCGAACCCGCTCATGTCGGGCAGCCGCACGTCGAGCACCACGAGGTCGAGCGGGTCCACCCCGACCCGGGCCAGGGCCTCGCCGCCGTTCTCCGCCTCCAGCACGGTGAAACCCGCCCGGGAGAGCCAGCTGACCAGGAGGTAGCGCTTGGTGGGACTGTCGTCGACCACCAGCACGGTCGCCGGGCCGCCCTCCACCGTTACGCTCCGCCCACGGGCAGGGTGACCGTGAACGTGCTGCCCCGGCCCGGCTCGCTGGACACCAGCAGGCTGCCGCCGAGCAGGGTCACCAGCCGCCGCGCGTACGGCAGGCCGAGCCCCGTGCCGCCGATCCGGGTCGCGCCGGGCACCTGGTAGAACTCCTCGAAGATCCGCCCGTGAAGTTCCGGGGGAATGCCCGCGCCGGTGTCGGAGACGGTGAGTGACCACTGGTCGTCCCGCCGCTCCGCCCGCAGCCGGACCTCCCCGTGCTCGGTGAACTTGATCCCGTTGTGCAGCAGGTTGCGCAGGACCTGGGCGAGCAGCACCTCGTCGGTACGCAGCGTCGCCGGAGCGGGCGGCTCCTCCACCACCAGCTCGACCCCCGGCCGGGTGGCCAGGGCCCGTAGCGTGCCGCGCAACTGGCCGAACACCGGCCGCAGGTCGATTTCCGCCCAGTCGGGCTCGATCCGGCCCGACTCGGCCTTGGCCAGGTCGAGCAGCTCGTTGACCAGGGTGAGGAGGTCACTCGCCGAGGAACGGATCAGCCCGACCTGGCGGGCCTGCTCGGTGGTGAGCGGGTCGGAGGCGGAGTCGTCCAGCAGCCGGCCCAGCCCGATGATCGCCGTGACGGGTGCCCGCAGCTCGTGGCTGACGTTCGCCAGGAACCGGCTCTTCGACTCGCTCGCCGCCCGGAGCTGGGCGGACTTCTCGTCCAACTCCGCGTAGAGAGCCACCACGCCGCGGTTGGTTTCCTCCAGCTCCTCGGTGAGCTGGTTGTAGAGCGCCATCACGCCACGGTTGGTCTCGGCCAGTTCCTCGTTGAGGACGGCCAGTTCGTCGCGTTGGCTGCGTACCTCGTCGAGGGCCGCGATCAGTTGGGCATTCTGGGCGGCCAACTCGTCCAGGGCGCTGCCCGGGGCGTTCCGGCCGAGCTCGGAGCGCAGCTCGGCGAGACGCTCAGGGGTCAGCGCCGCTGCGGTGACCGGGACACGTCGGGACATCCTCACGACCGTATCCCCCTCCCCGGTCACCACGCCCAACTTGTCCACCAGCCTCGCCACCGCGCCGGACTGCGGCTCGTACCGGTCGTCGGGCAGCGGACGCACCGGGGCGAGGTCCACCCGGAGGTGCCGCCTGCCGTGGACGGCGTCGTCGGCGAGGGCGAACGTCACATCCGCCCCGCCGACGGCGCGCAGCAGGTCCCGGGCGACCTCGCTGAGCGCCGTGGCGATGCGTACCTGGTCCTGATGCTCCAGCCCCACCGCGGCGGCGACCTCACGACCCCGCTGCCGGACGACGAAGATGTCGTGTTCGACCCGCAGCGCCATCTGGAGCAGCGGCGCCGTCCCGGTGGGCCCGGTCACGGGCATGCCCGTACGACCAGGACGCAGGCGTCGTCGCGACGGATGCCGGCGTCACGCAGCAGCGTCGCGGCCACCACCAGGGGCGACCGGTCGACGAGACCGGGACGGTCGGCGAGCTGCCAGCGGTCGACCACGCCGTCGCTGTGCATGACCAGCAGGGCGCCGGGGTCGAGCGGGTAGTCGTACTCCCTGACCACGGGCCGCTGGTGCCCGGCGATGCCGGGCAGCGACACCAGGCCCCGCCGCTTGCCGTCCGCGCCGATCACGACGGCGGAGATGTTGCCCAGCCCCGAGTAGCGCAGCACCCCGGCCGCAAGATCCGGCTCGGCGACCGCCAGCGCCGCGCCCCGGGTGTGTGACATCGAGCGGTGCAGGTGCGCCACGACCGCCGACGGTGGCCCCGCCGGCGCCTTCCGGAACGCGTCGAGCGCGGCGTCGGTGGCGGCGGCGGCGAGCGGGCCGTGCCCCAGGCCGTCGCAGACCATCACCTGCCGTCGGCCGTCGACGACCCGCCAGGCGTAACCGTCGCCGCTTACCGACTCCCCGGCCAGGGGCCGGGTGAGGGCGCCGACCCAGGGCCGCTCGGGTTCGACGTCCCGGTTCGGCCAGATCTGGACGGCGAGGACGGTGCCGTGCTCCGGCCGGGAGTAGCCGTCGAACCAGCTGGCCTGCCGGACGATGGCGCCGAGGCCGATGCCGAGCGTCCCTGCGGTGGAGTGCCCGTCCTGGGAGGAGGCGGTGAGGTCGGCCATCCCCGGCCCGGTGTCGAGGGCGACCAGCTCCACGCCGGCCTCCCCGTCACGCCGCACCGGCCGCAGCAGCAGGACGCCGTCGTCGGCGTGCTTGACCAGGTTGCTGGTCAGCTCGGCGGCGACGATGGCCAGGTCGGCGGTGCGGGCGGCACCCAGGTCGAGCTGGACGCCGAGCCGTTCGGCGGCCCGCCGTACGGTGCTGGCCGCGCTGCCGTTCTCGACCCGGAACCAGACTCCGCGGTCGGAGACCGCGTCGTCGTTCATCGGGACCACTTGGTGACCGTGATCCGGGTTCCCTCACCGGCGGCGGTCTGGATGTCGAACTCGTCGACCAGCCGGCGTGCGCCGCTGAGCCCGAGGCCGAGCCCGCCACCGGTGGTGTAGCCGTCGGTCAGCGCCAGGTCGAGGTCGGCGATGCCCGGGCCGGAGTCGGCGAAGACGATCCGCACGCCCCGCCGCCGGCCGTTGTCCACCGTGTCCACCTCGACCGTGCCGCCGCCGCCGTACACCAGGGTGTTGCGGGCCAGCTCGCTCGCCGCGGTGACCAGCTTGGTCTGGTCGACCAGCGAGAGTTTGACAGCCACCGCGACCGTACGCACCAGCTGCCGGACGCGTACCACGTCCTCGTCGCTGCGGATCGCCTGCGCCTGCGGTTGGCCCAGGTCGACTCCGGCGGTCATGACGACGCCGTCGTCTCGGCGTCCGGTTCGTCGTCGAACGCGAACTCGTCCTCGTCGGCGTGGGCCGCCGCGATCAGCTCCATGCCCCGCTCGACGTTGAGCGCCGTCCGGATGCCGTTGAGCGACAGGCCCAGCTCGACCAGGGTGATGGCGACGGCGGGACGCATCCCGACCACGACCGTCTCCGCGTCGAGCACCTTGGAGATCGAGGCGATGGTCGACAGCATCCGCCCGACGAAGGAGTCGACGATGTCCAGCGCGGTGATGTCGATGATCACGCCGTGGCAGCCGGTGGCGACGATCCGCTCCGCGAGGTCCTCCTGGAGCTGGACCGCCGTCTGGTCGGACATGTCGACCTGGATGGAGACCAGCAGCATGTCGCCGATCTTGAGGATCGGCACCCGCTCCATCAGACCTCCCGGCGGTGGCGGCGGCCGGTGTCGGCCCCGGTGAGCCGGAGCACGTGCCGCAGCGCGTCGGCGAGGCTGGCCTTGGTGGCGATGTCGCCGAACTCGATGCCCAGGGCCACGATGGTCTGCGCGATCTGTGGCCGGATGCCGGAGATGATGCAGTCGGCGCCCATCAGGCGGGCGGCCACCACGGTCTTGAGGATGTGCTGGGCGACCTGGGTGTCCACCGCCGGTACGCCGGTGATGTCGATGATCGCGTAGGGCGAGCTGGTGTCGACCAGGGTCTGGAGCAGTCGCTCCATCACCACCTGGGCCCGGGCCGAGTCGAGGGTGCCGACCAGCGGCACGGCGACCACGCCCTCCCAGAGCTTCACCACCGGCGTGGAGAGCTCCAGCAGTTGCTCCGCCTGGTCGGCGATGAGGCTCTCGCGGGTGCGTACGTAGCTCTCGAAGGTGAACAGACCCATCTGGTCGATCAGCCCGGAGAAGGCGACGTAGTCGCGGAGCGTGTAGGGGCTGTCCTCGGCCTCCATCAGCTCCAGCAGCACGTCCTTGAGGGAGAACACGCTGATGGCGGTCTCGGAGGCGGAGAAGCCCTGCCGGGCGCGGCCCCGGGACAGCTCGGAGAGCACGGCGCGCAGCTCCGCGGCCTGCTCGGCGTCGAGGTCGCCGGCACCCTGATCACTGGCGGTGATCATGCTAGAGTGCAGCTCCTGCACCTGCCGACGCAGCTCTCCCTGACTGAGCCGCCCGCGTAGCGAGCTCGCGATGATCTCCGTCCAGCGCTGCATGATCCGCTCGGCGTGACCAGTCAGCAGACCGGACAGCCGGCTGCTTTCCTCGACGCTCAGCGTCATGGTGAACCCCCTTCGACCTGGACGGCGGACTCTATCACCGGAGGCCACGAAGCTACTTGCCGCATGGCAAGCGAATGAGGATGGCCACCGGAGCCTGCTCCCGTTCTGCATACCACCCCGATCGTGGGATACCGTTTCCCCGATAACAGGAGGTCTGGCGAATGTCCTTGACGGTGCACACGGAACAACGCGGCGACGTCGTCGTCGTGTCGGTCGCGGGCGAGCTGGACATGGCGACCGCACCGCAGTTGCAGGACCAGATCACCGACCTGCTCGACAAGGGCCGCAGCCGGCTCGTCTTCGACCTGGCGAACGTCTCGTTCTGCGACTCCACCGGGCTGTCGGTGTTCGTCCGTGCCAAGAACAGCTGCGACGAGGCTGGCGGCGTGGTGCGCCTGGCCGCCCCGCAGCGGGGCGTGCTGCGCATCCTCGAGGTGAGCGGCCTCGTCGAGGTGCTGCACACCTATCCGACGGTCGACCAGGCCGTGGCCGGCGATCCCACGCCAGCCACCTCCTGACGGTTCCCCCTCACGCCTCGTCCTCGATGTGCCGGGGGCGGGCGATCACCATGCCCGCACCGGTCTGCACCGCGAGGGCCACCATCAGGAACCCGATCGGGACGGTCCAGCCCCCGGTCGTGCCGTAGAGGATGCCCACCAGCAGCGGCCCCAGCGCGGCGATGAGATAGCCGACGCTCTGGCTGAACGCGGAGAGCGCCACCGTCCCCTCGGCGGTTCGGGCGCGTAGCCCGATGGTGGCCAGGACCATCGGGAAGGCGCTCTGCCCGATCGCGAGCAGCACCACCCAGAGCAGCGCCCCGTCGTGCGGCGCGACGGCCATCCCGACGTAGGCGAGGGCCATCGCGGCGGAGAGCGTCAGCACCAGCGGGTGCAGCGTGCGCAGCCGCCCGGCCAGGGTCGGCATCAGCAGCGCGATCGGCACACCCAGCGCCGTCACCCCGGCGAGCAGCAGGCCGGCGTCCTGCGGCCGGTAGCCGGCGTCGCGGAAGAGCTGGGCCAGCCAGCCCATGATCGCGTAGGCGCCCAGCGACTGCGTCCCGAAGTAGACCGCCATCGCCCAGCCGAGCCGGGTCCGCCCCGGCCGGATCCGGGGGGCACGGGCCGCCACCGCCGCCGGGGTCGCCACCCGTCGGGCCGCGCGAGCCCGCAGCGCCAGCGGCACCCACGGGAGTACGGCCACCAGGGCCAGCCCGGCCCAGACGGCGAGCCCCGCCCGCCAGGTGCCGAACAGGTGCGCCACCGGCACCGCCGCCGCGGCGGCCACCGCCGCCCCCACCGTCAACGTCATCGAGTACGCCCCGGTGACCAGCCCGATGCGGTGCGGGAAGTACTGCTTGACCAGTAGCGGCAGCAGGACGTTCGCCACCGCGATCCCGGCCAGCGCGAGGGCGCTGCCGGCGATGAAGACCAGCGCGGAGTCCGTGCCGACGCGGGCGAGTTGACCGGCGGCGAGGATCAGCATCGCCACCACCAGCACCCGGGCCGACGAGTGCCGGCGGACCAGCCGGGGGGTGAGCGCCCCGAAGACGGCGAAGGCCACCGCGGGCAGGGTCGTCACGAAACCCGCCAACGCGCCGGAGAGGGCCAGGCCGCCGCGTACCTCGTCGAGCAGTGCGCCGAGGCTGGTGATGGCGGCCCGCAGGTTGAGCGCGACGAGCAACATGCCGACGAGCACGAGCAGGCCACCGGCGACCGGGCCGGCCGGGGCGGCGGCGGGCGTGCCGTCCGGCCGGGTGTCCGCGTCCGGCGCCGGGTCGGCGGAGGACGACGGGGTGCCGCCGTCGACGGGAGCGGCCGGGGCCGCGGCGGTTGGCGGGGTCATGCGTCCGAACCTACAATCATGGGATGAATTCCAGGCAGGTGATGTAACCAGTGCCACCGCCGGTTGATTCCGCCGTCGCGCCGCCCCGGGGGCACCGGGTGCGGCAGACCATCGCGCAGCTCAGGGAGCGGATCCTCGGGGGCGAGTGGCCGATCGGCGGGCGGATCCCCACCGAGCCACAGCTGGTCGCGGCGCTCGGTGTGGGGCGCAACACGGTCCGCGAGGCAGTACGGGCACTGGTGCACGCCGGGGTCCTGGAGTGCCGGCAGGGCTCCGGGACGTATGTGGTGTCGACCGACGAACTGGCCCCGGTGGTGGCCCGCCGGCTCACCGTCGACCGGATGGCCGAGGTGGTCGAGGTGCGCCGTGCCTTCGAGGTGGAGGCCGCCCGGCTCGCCGCGCTGAGGCGTACGACCGAGGACCTGGCGACCCTGGACGCCGCGCTCGCCGCCCGCGAGGCGGCCTGGCGCGGCGGCCGGATCGACGAGTTCGTGGAGGCCGACGCGACGCTGCACACCGCCGTGGTCGCGGCGGCGCACAACGGCATGCTCGCCGAGCTGTACGCCTCGGTCGGCACGGCGCTGCGCAGCGCGATCACCCAGTCGATGGGTGACGCGCTGGAGCCGGAGCGTTACGTCGACCACTCCCGGCTGGTCGAGGCGATCCGGGCCGGCGACCCGGGCCGGGCGGCGATCGAGGCCGGCGCTTTTCTGGAGCCCCCACCCAGGGCATAGGTTGGGCCGGACGGAAGACCGGATACCTCGGGAGTACGGATGCTCAAGGGCTTCAAAGACTTCATCATGCGCGGGAACGTCGTCGACCTGGCCGTCGGTGTCGTCATCGGCGCCGCGTTCACGGGTGTGGTCACCCAGCTCACCAAGTCGTTCCTGGAACCGTTCGTCCGGGTGCTCATCGCCCTGCTCACCGGCAGTGAGGACGGACTCACCGGCTCGACGCCGAAGTTCCGGGGCATCCCGTTCGACTGGGTGGCGTTCGTCAACGCGCTGATCACCTTCCTGCTCACCGCGGCGGCGCTCTACTTCCTGGTCGTCTACCCGATGAACAAGCTGGCCGAGCGGCGCAAGCGGGGCGAGGAGCCGCCGCCGAAGGCGCCGAGCGAGGAGGTCAAACTGCTCACCGAGATCCGGGACGCCCTGGTCGCCGCCGGCCACACCACCCCCGGGCAGCGGCGCGGCGCGCTCGACGACGCGCTCGGCCGCCGGGAGGAACCGCCCACCTGGCGCTGAACCCGACGCACGCACATCGGCCCCTGCGGGAATCCCGCAGGGGCCGGACCTTTTCGTACGCATGTTCGATAGAGTCCGGCCATGGAGCAGCGGAAGCACTGGTGGAACGGGAAATGGGGCCGGCTGGCCCGGCGCGACGTCTTCCTCCGGGTGGACGCGGACAGGTGGCACGTCGAGCAGCGCGCCGGCGGCTCCGAGGGCGTCTCCCGGTTCTACGAGTACGACACCACGGAGGAGGCCGAGGAGACGGTCCGGGCGCTGCTCCACGGCACCGACACGTGGCGGGAGCTCTCCCCCCGCCCGCCGAGCGCCTGGTCCCCGGAGCGCTGAGGAAGGCCCGACGGCGGGCCCGGGCGGTTTAGCCGGAGCACCGGCCGGGAACCGCGCCAGGATGGAGCAGCAGGGCATCGAGCGACAGGCCACAGTTTCCGGGGTCACCACGGGAATGCGGGTGATCGACGTCGACGGCACGGAGGTCGGCACCGTCGACCTCGTCCAGCGCGGCGACCCGAACGCGGTGACCGTGCAGACGCCGACCGCCGACCCGGGCAGCAGCCTGGACGAGTTGATCGAGTCGACGGCGGTGGAGGAACCGGACGTGCCGGCCGACCTGGCGGCCCGGCTGCTGCACAGCGGCTACCTCAAGGTCTCCACCGATCTCGCCCGCACCGGCGCGGTCTACGTGCTCGCCGAGCAGATCGACGCCGTCACCGACGGCCAGGTACGCCTCGACGTCCCGGCCCGCGACCTGCCTCCCGAGGAATGACACACTCCCACCGCCCCCTGCACGGCACGGCGCCGGCACTCGACGCACACCCGCCGCACGCTGCGGAGCTGATGTCGTAAACGGTTCAGCTCCACAGTGCGCGGACGGTCAGTGGCCGCCGGCCTGGCCACCGCTCGGCGACGAGGCGACCCCGACGGGGTCCACCCCGGGCGAGCCGGAGCCGGCCGGGCCAGGGCCAGGCGAGCCGGAGTCGGAGCCGGGCGGGTCGGACGCGGCCGGAGCCGGGCGTGGCTCGGTCGGGGGTTCGGATGCCGGCTGCGGCGCGGCCGGTCCGGCGGAGCGGGTACGGAAGAGCAGGAGCATCACCCCGCCGGCGACCAGGCCCCAGAACGCGCCACCCACGCCGACCAGGGTCACGCCGGAGGCGGTGACCACGAAGGTGACCACCGCGGCCTCGCGGGCCGCCGGCTCCGCCAGCGCCGAGGTGAGTGCGGTGGCCAGTGCGCCGAGCAGCGCCAGCCCGGCGACCGCCTCGATCAGCACCGGCGGGGCGAGCGCGACCAGCGCGGTGGCCGCCCCGGCGCCCAGTCCCAGCAGGGCCAGCCCGATCCCGGCGGTGACCGAGGCGATCCAGCGACGGTCCGGGTCCGGATGGGCGTCCGGGCCGGCGGCCAGCGCGGCGGTGATCGCGGCGAGGTTCACCGCGTGCCCACCGGCGGGGGCGGCGACCACGGTGGTCAGCCCCGTGGCCCGCAGCGCGGCGCCGAAGGGCGGCCGGTAGCCGTAGCCGACCAGCACCGCCATCCCCGGGACGTTCTGCGCGGCCATGGTGACCAGGAAGAGCGGCAGCGCCAGGCCGATCAGGGCGGAGACGCTCCAGGCCGGGGCGGTCAGCTCGACCGCGGGCAGCAGCCGCGCGCCGCCGAGGCCGGTGACGGGGGTGGTCAGCGCGATCGCCGCCACCGCGACGACCAGCGCGCCCGGCACCGCCCAGCGCCGGGCGAACCGGTGCAGGAGCAGCCAGGCCAGCACCACGGGGACGGCCAGCCGGGGCACCTCGACCAGCGCGCGGACGGGGGCGGTGCAGAGCGGCAGCAGGACCCCGGCGAGCATCGCGCCCGCGATCGGCCGGGGGATCGCCGCGACGGCCCGCCCGAGCGCGGGGAAGAGCCCGGCGGCCACGATCAGCACGCCCGAGACGAGGAACGCCCCGACGGCGACGGGCCACCCGCCGGGCACCGCGCCGGTGGCCACCAGCAGCGCCGCGCCCGGGGTGGACCAGGCGATGCTCATCGGGATGCGGTGCCGCAGGCCCAGCCAGACGGCGGAGGCCCCGGAGGCCACGCATACCGCCAGCAGCCCGGACGCGGCCTGCGCGTCCGAGGCCCCGACGGCCCGCAGGCCGGCCAGCACCACGGTGAACGAACTGGCGAACCCGACCAGCGCGGTGACCACGCCCGCCAGCACCGGTTGCGACCGTCCTGCCATCCCGCCTCCCCGACCCGTTCCGTTTACGGAACAAAACCTGTAGCACCATAGCGGGGTGCCGCAGACGCCACCAGTCCACCATTCGGCCCCCGACCCGGGCGCCGAGGCCGTCGGTCGCCGGGTACGCGCCCTGCGCGAGGAACGGGGGATGTCGCTGTCCACCCTCGCCCGACTCGCCCGGGTGGGGAAGGCGACCCTCTCCGGCCTGGAGAACGGCACCCGGAACCCGACCCTGGAGACGCTCTACGCGATCACCGCGCAGCTCGGCGTACCGCTGACGGCCGTGCTCTCCGGCCCGGCCTCCGGGCCGACCGTCCGGGGCGTCGCGGTCAGCGCCATCCTGCTGGAGGTCTTCGAGGACACCGACGCCACCTACGAGCTGTACCGGATGCTGGTCGCGCCCGGCCCGGAACAGCTCTCCCCCGCACACCAGCGGGGCGTCACCGAGCACATCACCGTCTTCGCGGGTGTGCTGCGCGCCGGCCCGGTCGACGCGCCACTGACCGCCGGCGCCGGCGGTCACCTGCGCTGGACGTCCGACGTGCCGCACGTGTACGCCGCCGTCGGCGACGAGGAGGTCGCCGCCAGCCTCCTGCTCCGCTACCCCCTCCGCTGAACCCCACCGACGGCGGCACCCCAACGGCGGTGCCCCGACGACGGCGCCCGGCGACGGCGCCCCGACAGCGGCACCCGGCGGCGTGGCCCGGCGACCGGGGTCAGCCGTCGACCGGGGTCGGCACCGGCAGTCGCCGCCGTACCGCCCAGATCGCCGCCTCGGTACGCGACGCCGACCCGGTCTTGCGCAGCAGGTTCGACACGTGCACGGTGACCGTCCGCACCGAGATGCCGAGGGCCCGCGCCGCCTGCTTGTTGGACATCCCGGCGACCAGGCAGCCCAGCACCTCGATCTCCCGCCCGGTCAGCTCGGCGTCGACCGGCTCGGCCGGCCGCTGCGGCACCACCCTCGGCGGGCGCGGAGCGGGCGGCGGACGGAGCAACGCCTCCGGCCCCCGGCCGGCGTGTGCGGCGAGCAGTTCGGTCAGCGCGTACGGGTTGCCGCCGGTGCGCTGCCAGACGGCGCGCACCAGCCGGGCCGACGGGCGCGGGTCCGCGTACACCTGGGTCAGTACCTCGGCGACCTCGGCCGGGAGCAGCGGCCCGAGGTGTTGGCGGACGGCGCCGCGGGCGCCGCAGAGCCGGGCCAGGGCGCGGACCGCGAGATCCGGCGCGACCGCGTCCTCGGCGGGCCGGCTGGCCACCACCAGCAGCGCCGGCAGGTCGGCGGCGGTCGCCAGCTCGCCGACCAGGTTGAGGCTGGCCGGGTCGAGGGCGTGCAGGTCCTCCACCACCAGCACGGCCGGGCCGGCAGCGACCAGCAGCCGGACGACCCGCACCGCGAGCCGCAGCAGGGTGCCCGGCGCATAGCGCTCGCGCGGGGCGGTGGGGTGCTGGGCGAGCCAGGCCAACGCGTCCGGCGGCAGGTCGAGCCGGCTCGTGTCCCGACCCGTGAGGACGGCGGCCAGCCAGTCGTACGGGGCGGGGCTGTGCACCCGGGCGGCACCGGAGAGCACCACCGCCGGCCCGGGAGTGAATGCCTCCAGGGCAGCCGCGACCAGCAGAGACTTGCCTACCCCGGCGGTGCCGGTGAGCACCGCGACGGTCAACGCGGGCCGCCGGGAGGTGACCAGGGTGGACCATGCCCGGTCGAGCTCGGCCAGCTCGCCGGCACGCCCGACCATGGACACCGGCATCATTCCCCAACCCTACGCAGTAGTGCGTAGAGACGGCGGGAGGGTGTTCTTGGCAAGCTTGACCCCATGACGCTGATCCTCCGCTCGGCCATCCTCAACGACATCGGCCTGGTCCGCACCAACAACGAGGACTCCGCCCTTGCCGGTGACCGCCTCGTCGCGGTCGCGGACGGCATGGGCGGCCTGCCCGCCGGCGAGGTGGCGAGCGAGATCGTCATCCGCATCCTGGACGAGCTGAGCCCACCGACCAACCCCGACGAGGCGGCCGGCGCGCTACGGGCCGTGGTGAGCACCGCCAACCGGCGCATCCACGCCGCCATCACCGTCGACCCGGCACGCGACGGCATGGGTACGACGCTGACCGCCGCCCTGCTCGCCGGTGACGCGCTGGTGCTGGCCCAGGTGGGTGACTCCCGCTGCTACCTGCTGCGTGGCGGGGAGCTGACCCAGCTCACCCGGGACGACACCTTCGTCCAGGCGCTGGTCGACCAGGGGGCGCTCTCGCCCGAGCAGGCGCGGTACCACCCGCAGCGGTCCCTGGTGACCCGGGCGGTGCAGGGCTCGGACACGCCCCCGGCGGTCGGGGTACTCACGGTGGTCGCCGGCGACCGGCTGCTGCTGTGCAGCGACGGGCTCTCCGACTACGTCGAGGACGGCACGATCGCCGCGGCGCTGAGCACGTACGGCGACCGCCAGCAGTGCGGCGAGCAACTCGTCAAGCTCGCCCACCAGGCCGGCGCGCCGGACAACGTGACCGTCGTGGTCTCCGACGTCGTCGCCGTCTGAGACGGCCCGCACCGGCCCGCCGACCGGCGATTACGGTTGCGGGGACCGTCGGGCCGGGATGGGATGGGCGGATGACCGTCCGCCGGGTGAACGCCGAGGAACGACTGTCCACCAGCTTCGCGCTCGGCGCGTACGCCTTCGAGGCGTCGCCGCGAAGCGTGGCCCGGGCGGACGAGTTCCGTGGCTACCTGCCCTACAACGAGGGCAACCGGACGCTGGTCGTCGAGGAGAACGGCGTCGCGCTGGCCGCCGCCTCGGCCATCCCGATGCGGCAGAACCTGCGCGGCGAGGTGCTGCCGATGGCGGGCGTCGCCGGGGTCGCCACCCACCCGCTGGCCCGCCGCCGGGGGCACGTGCGCGCCCTGCTGCACCAACTCCTCGACGAGATGCGCGACGAGGGGCACCAGCTGAGCGCGCTCTACCCGTTCCGGCCGTCGTTCTACGCCCGGTTCGGCTACGTGGGGCTGCCCAAGCCGCGTACCGTCACGTTCTCGCCGACCGACATGGGCGAGCTGCTCGGCGCCGACCTGCCGGGCGAGGTGGGCTGGGAGCGGATCGGCGAGGGCTACCAGGACTGGCGCACGTTCACCGAGCGGTGCCTGAACGAGCGGCACGGCTTCGCGATCTTTCCCGGCTACCGGGCGGTGGGGCTGCGTGACCGCGACGAGCACTGGCTGCTCACGGCCCGTTCGGGCGGCACGGTCACCGGCGCGGTGCTCTACCGGATCGACGACCACGGCGGCACGCTGACCGCCGGCGACCTGCTCGCCGCCGACCCGGTCGCCCGGGCGCTGCTGTTGCAGTTCTTCGCCCGGCACGTCGACCAGGTGGAGCGGGTGACCGTCCAACTCCCCGCCGACGAGTTGCCGGAGCTGTGGCTGACCGACCTGGCCGTGCACGTCGAGGCTCGGGTGGCTCGGCCGAACGCCGCCGCGCCGATGGCCCGGCTGCTGTCCGTCGACGCGCTGGCCGGGCTGCCCGCCGGGCCGGGCCGGGTGCGGGTGGAGCTGACCGGCGACCGCTGGCTGGCCGGGTCGTACCTGTTGGACGGCACGACCGGCGTGCTGGAGCTGGTCACCGGCGCCGCCGCCACCGCCGGCTCGCCGCCGGCCGCCACACTGACCGCCGCCGGCATCTCCGCCCTGGCGTACGGGGTGCTGGACCCGGTGGAGGTGGGCCTGCGAGGGCTGGGCGACGTGTCGGCGGACGCCGCGACGGAGCTGCGCCGCCTCTTCCCCCGTCAGGTCCCGTACCTCTTCACCGACTTCTGACGGCCCCGCTCGCTCCCTCCCGCCCGGGCCCGCTCCCGCAGTCGATCAAGAGGTTTGCGTCCCCCGGAGCGCCGGTTCGGAACACGAACCTCTTGATCGATCCGAGCGGTGGCGGGTCGCCGGAGGGGGAGGCAGGGCGGCGCGGGTCAGTAGGGGTTGCCGTGGCCGGCGGGGCGGCCGCGTAGCAGGGCCGCTGGGCGGCCAGGGTGGGCGGCGGAGGCCGACATCGGTGGGCTGGTGGCGTGTGCGCCGTCGGCCATGCCGGTGAGGAGTTCCTTCAGCGCGCTCACCGCGTCGTGGCGCGGGTGCCAGCCCAGCTCCGTCTCGGCGCGCTCGCTCGACATCAGCGGCGCGTGCAGTGCCAGCTCCACCCAGCCGGCGTCGATCGGTTGCAGCCGCGCCCGCCAGGTCAGCGCAGCTGCGGCGCGCAGCACCGGGGCGGCCACGGGCACCGTCCAGCCATGGAAGTGGCGGGCCACCAACTCCGGGGTCAGCACCGGGTCCGCGGCGACGTTGAACGCGCCGCGCGCGTCACCGAGGACCGCCCGGGCGTACGCGTCGGCGACGTCGTCGGTGTGCACCGCCTGCATCCGCAGCCGGGGATTCGTGGGGACCAGCGGAATCCGGCCGAAGCGGAGCAGCCGGACGGGCGCGAACGGGCCGAGGAAGTAGCGGGTGATCTCGGTGGCCGCCGCCCGCTGGAAGTTCAGGCCGGGCCGCAGCCGCACCACCCGCAGCCCCGGGTGCTCGCGTTCGGCCCGGTCGAGCAGCGCCTCCACCTCGGCCTTGTCCCGGCTGTACGACGAGCCGGGCACCCCTGTCGCCGGCCAGCGCTCGGAGACCGGACGGTCCTTCGGGCCGGACGCGTAGGTGCCGACCGACGACGCGTACACGAGAGCCGGCACGCCCGCGCCGACCGTCGCGTCGATCACGGCCGCGCTGCCTCCCACGTTGGTCCGGTGCAACACCCGCTGGTCGTGGCTGGGCTGGATCTGCCAGGCCAGGTGCACCACCGCATCGGCCCCGGCGAAGACCTCGGCCAACTGGCCGGCCGCCCCGGGCAGGCCGATGTCACACGAGTGCCACTCCACCTGGTCGTACGGCTCACCGCAGTCCGGCCCGGGCAGCCGACGGGCCACCCCGGCGAGGTCCAGTCCGCGCTCCCGCCGCAGCCGGCGCAACAGGGCGGTGCCCGCGTTGCCGGTCGCCCCCACCACCACGATCCGCATTTCCGCCCCGTACCCGGTCAGCCGCACCTCAATCACCCGCGCGGGCAGCCGGGCCGGACGGGCGCCCGGGCCGGGATGGGCCGGCGTTCAGGCCGGATGGGCGGGCGGACGAGGAAGGCGCGTGGATCAACAAACCGGCAGCTCAACCCGCTGATCTACAGCGCACCTGAGCATAAGTACGTCTCACCTGACCCGACAGGTTCCGACCTTGTGAAAACTCCACCCGATGTCACAGCATCACGATGTTCATGAATATCGACGAGAGGTGGAGGCGTGACGAGAGCAAGCGTGTGGAGTCGACTGCGAGCGGTCGGAGTGGCGGCAGGCATCCTGCTGGGAATCACGGTCGTTCCGGCGCAGCCGGCGTCAGCGCAGACCGGCGCCATGATCCAGCCGGTGGGTGGACGGGTCACCGGGGTGCTGTCGAGCAGGTGCGGCAGCATCGACGGCGACCACTACGGGGTGGACATCGCGGGGAACAACGGGATGGCGATCGGCGCCGCCTACCCCGGCACGGTCGCCTTCGCCGGCTGGTCCGCCGGCGGGGGCAACATGGTGACGGTCAACCACGCCAGCGGCTACCAGACCCGGTACCTGCACATGGTCCGGCCGGCCTCGGTGGCGGTCGGGCAGCAGGTCGGGCAGGGGCAGGTGCTCGGGTACGTCGGCAGCACCGGCAACTCCACCGGCCCCCACCTGCACTTCGAGATCCGGCGCAACGGCGCGGTCTACAACATCTCCCCGGCGTACGCCTGCGGCGGCACGGTCACCAAGGGCGCCCCGATCAACCTTCCGTTCGCCGACCTGCCGCCGGCCAACGCCATTCCCGACCGGGTCCTCGTGGTACGCACCAACGGGACGCTCGCGGCCAAGGAGTCGCTCAACGGGACCGTGCACGAACTCAAGACCAACGTCACCAAGGTCTCCGCCGACCGCGACCGCATCGCCGTCATCGGCACGAACGGGACTGCGGAGGTGAAGGTCGGCGGTCTCACCGCAGCCTGGGTGACACTGTTCCACAACGCCAAGGACGTCGTCGTCGACGGTGACCGTTACGTCGTGCTCGGCACCGACGGCAGGGCCTGGGCCAAGGACGGCCTCTACGCCACGAACTGGGCGCACATCTCGAGCAACACGACCGTGATCGACGCGGCCGACGGTCGGATCGGGGTCATCGAGAGCGGCGTCGCGAAGGTCAAGGAAGGGTCCATCAACGCGCTCTGGCACACGGTCGCGGCCAGCGCGACCGACCTGTCCCTCGACGGAGCCCGGATCGGTGTCGTCGAGGGCGGCACCGCCAAGGTGAAGGAGGGTCCGCTCAACGCGGGCTGGGTCAACCAGGCTGCTGGCCGGGAGGTCGTCGTCGAGGGCTACCGGGTCGCAGTGCGGGACAACAGCGGCAACGCCTACGTGAAGGCCGGACCGCTCAACGCGGGCTGGGATCTCGTCGCCACCGGCGCCACGGATCTCGACGTCGCCGGCACCCGGATCGCCGTGGTCTCCGGCGGCTGGGCCCGGGTGAAGGAACCGCACCTGAACTCATCCTGGTGGGACATCGTCGTCAACGCCCGGCAGGTAGCCCTCGCCAACCAGTAGCCACAACCGCCTGGCAGGCCTGACCATCTTCCGTACGCCCGGAGGCACCTGTCCTGTGCAGACGGGCGCCTCCGGCAACGGGCCCGGCCGGCTCCTGAGCCGCCCTGTCGATCACGACACGAAAGCCAAGAGTCGCGTTCGGCCGTCGTCCGGTAACCTGAGCGCGCGGGCCGCTAGCTCAATGGCAGAGCTGTGGACTTTTAATCCATAGGTTCAGGGTTCGAGTCCCTGGCGGCCCACTCCTCCGCAGGTCACCGGCCCCTTCGTAGGGCCGATTGCGCCGTGATCTTGGCTCGTACAGCTACGAAGTACAGCAGCACCCTGGATCCTCCGTCAGGGTCGACCACGGACGAGATGCCAGGCCAACCGAGGTACACTTTTCTGTACTTGCTCTGGAGGTGGTCATGCGGACCGTCAACTTCACCCAGCTACGGCAGAACCTGGCCGCCGAACTCGACAGCGTGATCAACGACGCGGAGGAAGTGGTGGTGACCCGGTCGGGACACGAGCCGGTGGTCATCGTGCCGCTCGCCGAGTACGAGGCGATGAAGGAGACCGAGTACCTCCTTCGCAACCCGGCCAACGCCGCAGCCCTGCGCCGCTCGATCGCGGAGCTTGAGGAGAGCGACACGGCCGAGCGGGACCTGATCGACCCGGCCACCGTGCGGGACGTCGCGTGAGGCTGGTCTTCACCGCGACGGCCTGGAACCAGTACCTCAGCCACACCGACCGGAAGCTGGTCAAGCGCATCAACGATCTCATCGCGGACGTGATGCGCAACGGATACGAGGGAATCGGCAAGCCGGAGCCCCTGCGGGGAGAGCTGTCCGGCTTCTGGTCCCGCCGGATCGATCGCGAACACCGGCTGGTGTATCGGATCACCAAGGACAACGTCGAGATCATCGCCTGCCGCTACCACTACGGCGACCGGTAGCGGACCGGGCTGGGGCCAGGAGCGTCGCCCGTCCCGAGGCCGTACGGCCTACCGGTCCAGCGCGCTGCCGAGCCGCTTGAGCGCATCGCGGGTGGCCGCCGAGGAGACCACCGTGTAGATCTCCATCGTGATGGCGAACTGGGCATGCCGGAGGATCTGCATCGCCACCCGGGGGTGGACGTCCAGGTCGGCCAGGAGCGAGGCGCAGGTCCGCCGGGCGTCCCGGACGGTGATCCGCCGGACTCCGGCAGTGTCGCAGCGCCGGTCCCAGAAACGGTTGAAGTTCCGTGGCTCGACGGGACGGCCGTATCGAGTGGTAAAGATCAGGTCGGAGGGGTGCCAGGCCGGGCCGGCGGCGTCCCGGGCGGTGGCTTGGGCGGCGCGGCGACGGTCGATCGCCACGGTGCAGATGTCCGGCAGCGGCAGGGTGGCGTCCGAGGCGGCGGTCTTCGTCTCCCGGTGCAGCAGTTCGGCACCAACTCGCTGGAGCTGCCGGTCGATGGTCAACTCCCCCGCGTCGAGGTCCACGTCAGAGAGTCTGGCAGTGCAGGCCGGTCTCCCGGCGCCCCTCGCCCGTACGGTGATCGACGCCGCCACCGAACGCCTTCCCGAACTACGACTGGCCACGGGAGCCTCCTGAGACGGCGGGAGGCGAATCGAAGCCTGTTGTCGGGCCTGCCGACCTTCGCGCGGTGCGGCTCCCACGCGCAGTGGATCGGTCACCCGGGCACAGTGGGGGTGGGAACGGCCGGTTCGGTGTGGTGGCTGTCCCAGACCCACTGATCGTCGCCGTGGTCGACCAGGGTGCTGCACCGGTAGCGCAGCAAATCCACGTCCGTGTTCGGAGGCGGACCGCCGGGGTGCGACGGCGTCACGTTCAGGGCGGCATCCGCGTTGTAGACGAACCGGTCCGACAACCAGTAGTCACGGCGGAACTCCGTGCGCCACTGCGAGTTGCTGCCCCAGCCGTGGGACAGGTCAGCCACCTGCCGGTACCGCCGCCGCCATGCCCAGTACAGGGTCGAGGTCGTGGCGAGTGCGGGATCCAGGTGGTGGGCACCGGCGCGGACGCTCACGCCGCCACGGACCAGCAGTAGCGATCCGATGAGGCAGCCCGGCCACCACTGCTCGACCAGTAGGGGAGTCTCCTGCGGATCGTCGGCCGGCGTGACCTCGACGATCTCGTGCAGGAACGGATGGAACGCCTCCCCCTCGGGGAACGTGCCACCGATCGCGGTGACGAACTGCCGGTACGCCGAGCAGGGAAGCCAATCGGTGCAGACGTCGGGGCCGATGGCGGGCGGTTGGCTGGGCAGGATGAGCAACTCCACCACCCGGCTCAGCGCGTACAACGCCCACCGGTCCTCCTGCACGAGCGCGACGGCAGCCATCTCCACCTGACCGACCTGCCGCAGCGCCGCCAAGATGGGCGAGTTGGCCGCGATCCAGGGCTCCAGTACGTCCCGGCCCCACCCGCTGCCGCTGTAGTCGAGAGTCGGCTCGTACAAGCCGAACCGGATCTCGTTCCAAGCATCGCCCGGGAACATCATCTCGGCTGTCACGACCGACAGTCTGCCGGCCGACGGCGAGCGCGGCGAGTGAGATCCCCGGTCCCACACCGTAGCGAAACGGCCTCCACATCAAGCTGGGCACCCTGTTTCGCCGGGACCCTGCGTTTCGACCGGTGTGCGGAGCTGGCAGCGGGGTGTGGCTCGGAAAACGGTTGTCTGCCGAGCCACACCCGCACTGTCGGCAGCGGATCGCCGTGACGGCAGCTCAGCCGCGGGTGACCGTGACGTCAGCGGTGAAAGCACCGTTGCCGTTGCCCGGCGTGTCGTCGTTGATCCGCAGGTACAGCGTGCTGCCGGTGCCGTAGTAGGTGAACGTCGTGCCAGTCCCGGCATAACGGTAGTTGCCGTTGGTCTTGGCCAGCAGCGAGAAGGCGCGGGCGTTCGTCATCGGGAACTTCGAGTCGTTGGCCATGTTCGTCCAACCCTGTGGACCGTTCTGCCCGGTGAGCCACACCCCAGCCCAGATCAGCCCGGAAGCGCTGATCTGGACCCGGTCGCCGTTCTGCAGCCAGCAGCCGGAGTTGACGTCGTACGACGCCTCCTCGACCTGCTTGGTCTCCTCGCAGACGATCGTGCTGGTGGCCGCTGCCTGTGCCGGCGTCACACCGACCAGCGCGCTGCCTGCCACGGCCGCCGCCACCGCCAGCCGGGCCGATACCGTTGCGAACCTCATGTTGTCCCCCCTCGATTGCTTGGGCTTACGGAGATCAACACTAGGAATCCGGACGGCAGGGCACATCAGTGCGAGCACGTAATTGATGTCAGCCAGGGGTCAGTCCGCCAGGAAGGTCAGCACCGCGAGCACCCGCCGGTGGGTGTCCGGCTCATCGGCCAGACCGAGTTTGGCAAAGATGCTACGTACGTGGGTCTCCACGGTGCGCTCGGAGAGATGGAGGTCAGCGGCGATGCCCCGGTTGGCCCGACCTGCCGCCATCCGGGCCAGGATCTCACGCTCGCGCGGTGACAGCATGCCGACACCACCTGACACGCGAGGTCGGCGCAACAGCCGGTCGACCACGATCGGATCGATCGCCGTGCCTGCCGCCGCGACTTCGCGCACGTCGCGCAGGAACCCGGCGACATCGGTGATCCTGTCCTTGAGCAGATAGCCGACCCCGCCGCCGGGCTCTTGGAGCAGGGCCAGCGCCTCGCGGTGTTCCAGGTGCTGGGACAGCAACAGCACCGCGACGCCGGGGTGACGACGGCGTACGTCCAGCGCAGCGCGGACGCCCTCCACGGTGAAGCTGGGCGGCATGCGGATGTCGACGATCGCGATGTCCGGCTGGTGCTGGGCGACAGCAGCCAGCAGTTGCTCGCCATCGCCTACCTCGGCCGCGACGGTGATGCCATGCCGCTCCAGCAACAGTGCCAGGCCGCTGCGCAGCAGTACGGAGTCGTCGGCCAGGACGGCGCGGGTCATGACGCCGCGAGTGGCATGACGGCGCGTACCGCCGTGCCACGACCCCGGGTGCTCGACACCCGCAGGGTCCCGCCGCACGACTCGACACGCTCCCGCAGGCCGTGCAGCCCGCCACCCGGCACCGGGAGCGCGCCGCCGATCCCGTCGTCGTGGACGGTGACCTCGACCCGGCCCCCGCTGGTGGCGAGCGTGACGGACACCCGGCCCGCCCGGGCGTGTTTCTGACTGTTCGTAACCGCCTCCATGGTGACGAAGTAGGCGGCGACCGCGACCGGTTCGGGCAGCGTGAGGTGGCTGACCCGATCGTCGACCAGGACCGGGACCGAGGCGCGCTCGGCGATGGCAGCTACTGCCCCGGACAGGCCGTGGCACACCAGGGCCGCCGGGTTCATGCCCCGGACAAGGTCGCGCAGATCGGCAATCGCCTGGTCGACCTCTGTCGCGCCGCGCGCGACCAACGCGGGATCGTCCTGCCGCAGCATCATGGCGGCGGCGAGCAGCCGCTGTTGCACTCCGTCGTGCACATCACGCTCCACCCGGCGGCGCTCCCGGTCGCGAGCCCGGCGCAGGTGGCGGCGCTCGGCGCGGTGCATGCTGAGTGCGGCCCCGACCGGGATCAGCGCCGCACCGAGGACGTAGAGCGTGGCTGGCCAGTGCCCGGAGCCGTCGGTGACAGTGCTCAGGATCGTCGTAAACAGGCCGTTGACCGCCAATGCGGCCCAGAACGGAGCGTACACATGCTGTTCGACGCGGCCGGACCGGCGATACCGCACGATGAACACTCCGGCGAGGAACACGCCGACCAGCGGATAGGACAACGCCCGCAGATGCAGCAGATTATGGGTGCTCAGCGCACCGGCTGCCATCGCCCCGACAACGATCACCGGCCAGTAGGCGTAGCCGGCTGCGGCGATGAGCCGCTCCCACCGCCCCCGCAGCCGGCCCGACGACAGGATGAGACCGACGTGCAGGTGCATCGGGTGTTGCACGATGCTCAGCATCATGCCGGCGGTGAACAGGGCAGGCAGGGTGGCGCGGCCCCAGGCGTCCAGCAGCCACGCCAGGCCACAGGCCACCAGCAGCAGCCCGATGCGGTTGTCGGGGCGCTCCCGCCACAGCCGCAGTCCCACCTCGACGTGCAGGACCCCGGTGACGGCGAGACAGACCAGTTCCCAGGGTTCCATCCAGTACAACGCCAGCAGCGGTCCGCACAGCAGCGTCGCGGTCGCAACGCGGATCGGCCACCGTAGAAGTTCCATGGATCGTGATCTTGCCGGTGGTTACCGGCACCGGCCAGCATCCGTCGGTAGCCCGACTTTGTGGATTGGGGCTACTGGAGTCGCGACACCACCGGCAGCTACCGCACGCCGATCACGTTGGTCGACGGGTGTGACGGCCCAGCCTCGGCTTCACGCCCCAGGTTCGACGACCGCTGACGCCAGCTGTCCTCCTTACGCCACCTGACAATGGCATGTCAGAGGGTGATGACCACCTTCGCCCGCGCGTGTTCACCTTCGAGGTACCGGATGGCCTGTGGCACCTCGTGGAGCGGATAGGTCCGGTCGATGACCGGGGTGAGGCGGCCGGCCTCGGCGTGGGCGCGGAGCGTGTCGAGGTGTTGTCGGCTGGGTGCCGTGGTGAGTGTGACGATGCGGTGTCGCACGAGGGGTGCCAGCAGCCGCCCGCGCGCGAGGAGCCAGACCGGTCCGACGAGGCTGCCGCCGCCGTACACGCCGCCGCCGGAGAGCACCAGCGTCCCGGTCGGGGTCAGCGCCCGCCGGAGCGCGGTGAGTGGGCGGTTGCCGACCAGGTCGAACACGACGTCGTGCCGGCGGGCGTCGCGCGTGAAGTCGTCGCGGGTGTAGTCGACGACGTGGTCGGCGCCGAGGGAGCGGACCAGGTCGACGTTACGGGTGCTGCACACCCCCGTCACGGTCGCGCCGAGCACCTTGGCCAGTTGGACGGCCAGGGTGCCGACGCCGCCGGAGGCGCCGTTGACGAGGACGCGGTGGCCGGGCTCGACCTGCCCGACGTCGCGCAGTCCCATGAGCGCGGTGACACCGGCGAGCGGCAGGGCTGCCGCCTGTTGCGGCGTCAGGTTCGCCGGCTTCGGCGCGACCATGGCCGCAGGCACGCACACGTACTCGGCGAATGCGCCGTTGGCGTCGCCGAGGTCGCCGAAGACGGCGTCACCAGGGCGTACCTGGCGGACGTGGCTGCCGACGGCTTCGACCCGGCCGGCGAAGTCGCGGCCACGGATGCGCGCCCGTGGCCTCGATCGGCCCATGGCCAACCGCGCCATCCGTGGATCGCCACGCATGGCATGCCAGTCGTACGCGTTGAGCGCGGCGGCCTCGACCCGCACGAGCACCTCGTCGGCGGCAGGCACCGGTGTGTCGACGTCCGCGAGCTTGAGCGTCTCCGGTGGGCCGTACCGGTCTTGGACGATTGCTTTCACCTTTCCCTCCCCTCAGGGTGTACGGCGTACACCTCATGAGCCCAATGTAGGTGTACGCCGTACACCCGTCAAGGCGGTTATGGTTTCAACCGCTGCCGAAGACGAGGACCGAGATGGCTGAGACGCTGCGCCGGGCGCCGCTGAGCAGGGACCGGATCCTGCGCGCCGCCGTCGCGCTCGCCGACGGGGCCGGGATCGAGTCCCTCAGCATGCGCAACCTCGCCCACGATCTGGGCGTCGTGCCGATGGCCCTCTACAAGCACGTGGCCAACAAGGACGAACTGCTCGACGGCATGATCGACGTCGTCGTCGGCGAGATCGACCCGCCGGTGCCCGATGCCGGCTGGAAGCACGCGGTCCGCAGCCGCATCCTCTCGGCGCGGCAGGCGCTGCGGCGCCACCCCTGGGCGCCGCTCGCGATCGAGTCGAGGAACATGGCGACGCCGGCCGTCCTCGCCTACCTCGACTCGATGGTCGGCACGTTACGGGCCGGGGGGTTCTCCGCCGACCTCGCCCACCACGTGATGCACGCGATGGGCAGCAGGATTCTGGGCTTCAGCCAGGAGTTGTTCGACGCCTCCCGACGCGCCGGCCGGTCCGGCACGGCCGACCCGGACCCGCCGACTGCCCTACCACCGGAGGTCGCGGCCCGGTTCCCGCACCTCGCGGAGATTTCCGGGGCGGCGTCCCACGACGACGCGTCGGTCGTGGGACAGGGCTGCGACGACCAGTTCGAGTTCGAGTTCGCGCTGGACCTGCTGCTGGACGGCATCGAACGGCTGCAACAGCAGGACTGGACGTCGTCGCGCCGGCCCCGGTGAGGCGGTCGGGACGCGATCCCTGCCCAGCCGCTGCTGCATGACCGTCTGCGTTGGAGTCGACCGCAGGCCCGTTGCGGGCGGGAGGAGCCGCTGGGCATGGGGCGACGCATGTGGGGAACGCGCTCCGGCATGAGGACGGGGAGAACCTCGTCGCCGCGCCGAGGTGCCGGCCGTACGTAGGGAGCGCACCGTGCACGAGATCACGCCTCAGGAACAGGAGCGGCTGCTCACATTCATGCGTCGGCATCGGAAGCGCCTGATGGCGTACCCGAATGTTCGTGCCGTCGATGTCGGTTTCGCCTTCAAGCGACAGCGGCCCTCCGACCGCCTCGCGATCCGGGTCCACGTCAACCGCAAATTGCCGGCCTCGGATCTCCCGGACGCCGACCGGCTGCCCGATGAGATCGACGGCGTCCCGGTCGACGTCATCGAGAGCAATCCCGTGCCCGACGCCGAATTCCGGCACTCCCGCCAGGACCCCGCACTCGGCGGCATCAGCATCGGAAACGTCAAGGGGGGCGGACCCGGCACACTCGGATCCATCGTGTTCGAAAGGGGCACCCTGCGCCCCCTCGCCCTGACCAACTGGCACGTCGTCGTCGCCAATCCAGCTGTCGCGATGGACCCGATCATCCAACCCGACCCGGTGCCACCCGACCCGGAGCCGCCGAACAGTTTCCTCGGTCGACTCCTACGCTGGGACGAGGGCCTGGACGCCGCGCTCTGCTCCATCGGCGAACAGGACGGCACCCGCAGCCGGAGCGTCTCCACCAGGATCGCTGACCTGCCACTGCCCGCGGCGGGCAGCAAGCCTCACACCGTCGGCCTCAGGGTGGTCAAGTCCGGGCTGCGGACCGGCGTCACCAACGGCATCATCGACGGCACCGACGGGCTGGAGTTCTCGGTCGTCGTCGACAACGGTCTTCCCCCGCCCCAGGGGGCGCTCGGCGGGCCTGGCGATTCGGGGTCGCTCTGGCTGGACCGGGAGACCTTCACTGCGGTGGGCCTGCACTTCGCGAGTGTCACGGATCCCGAGGTCCGCGCCTGGGGGCACTCGATGTCGGCGATCTGCGACAAGCTGAACGTCTTCGTGCTGGACGACGTGGCCATCGGCACCGCGTGGATCGGTGGACACTGCCGAGTGCTCGCCCAGACGCGGGCGAATGCCCCGTGCAACCTGCGGGTGGTCTACCCGAGCGGACGCACCAGCCGGGCCAGCGGACTGGGGCCGGCGACGGCTGACGCGCAGGGTCTGGCCAGGTGGCAGTGGCGGATCGGCACGAGCACGGGGCGCAGGCCCGGCATGAAGCTGAACGCGTTCGTGACCCTGGACGGCACCGAGCATCTCGTCACGACGGAGCTCGAAGGCACCCCGGACGTGACGTGACGTGACCTGCGCCGCGACCAATGGCTGCGCGCTGGCGAAGACCACCGGCCGACCTGCGCCTCCTCGCCCGGACAACGACTGGCCCCGGTCGTCGTTGATCCTGTTGTGCCCGCTCCACCGCGACGACGGTGGGGGCTCCGACCGTGGAGGAGGACGCCGATGACCAGCCAGAGCGAAACCGTGGAGGTCGACCCGGTCCTGTTCCGTGCCGTCTACGACTCGCCCGCCGCACTGCCCGGCGAGCACCGGTGGACGACCCCCGAGTCGGACGTGCGACGCATCGAGAAGCTGCTCGGCATGCCGCTGCGCAGCATCGGCGCCCCGCTCTGGGTCAGCGGGGACGAGCCGGACTGCCCGAAGTGCGGGCGCCGGGTCAACTGGTACGACATCGTCTCCTCCGCCCTCTCCGGCGTACACGACCGGATGATGATCGCGACGGTCATCCTCGGCGACCGCAAGTACGTCAACACCGAGGTCCCCGACGCGATCGCCGGGGTGCGCTGCACCGACTGCCGCACCCCCATCGAAGGGCTGCGCAGCTTCAAGTGCCACAACTGGGCGTACGCCTTCGAGGCGCTGGAGGCCGTCCGGCAGCGGATGTCCGGCGCGTCAGTCGTCGGCCGTCAGGTCGCGGACGAACCGCAGCCCGGGGCGCCCGTCGAGTGACACCTCGCCGACCCGCGTGAACCCGGTGCGCCGGAGCACCGCCAGCGAGCCCGCGTTGTCCACGGTGGTTTCGGCGGTCAGCCGGCGCAGCCCGTACGCCTGGCGGGCCAGCGCGGCGACACGGCGGACGCCGTCGGTCGCCACCCCGCGCCCGGCTGCCCGCTCGGCCACCCGGTAGCCCAGCTCGGCCTCGCCGTCAGCGACGTCGACCAGGTTGAACCGGCCCAGCACCGTGCCGTCGGCGTCGACCAGAAGGTGGAAGTGGCAGCAACCGGTCTCCTGCTCGGCGAGCAGCCCCGCGTGCCGCTCGGCGAAGCCGGCGAAGTACGCGTCGCCCCGATCCGGCACCGACCTGGCGAACCACTCCCGGTTCTCCCGCTCGAAGCGCAGCAGCGCGGTGGCGTGGTGGGCGGCAAGCCGCTGGAGTTCGGACATCGCGCCACCCTACCCAGGTGAAGGAAGGGTCTCTTCCCATCCAAAAAGGGATGGGAAGGGGCCCTTCCTTACACCTCAGTGCTGGGCGGCGGGGCGACGGCCGGGCGGGGCGGGCGGCTCCGGCCCCGGGTCGGGCACCTCGGGCATCGGCCGCGTCACCGGCCCGGCGCCGGTTACCCGGATCGGCTCGCCGTGGTGCCACACCTCGATGCCCGCCCCCGGTTCGGCGTCCGGCAGCTCGTAGCGGGCCTCGTCCCGGGTGAGGGTGACCCGCAGCCGGTGGCCGTGCCAGCGCAGGCTGAAGGCCAGCCGGTCGATCGCCGCCGGCAGCCGGGGGTCGAAGGAGAGCACCCCCCGGTCGTCGCGCATCCCGCCGAAGCCCTGCACCAGCGCCAGCCAGGCCCCGGCCAGCGACGCCAGGTGCAGCCCGTCGCCGGTCTTGTCGCCCAGGTCGGCCAGGTCCTGGAGCACCGACTCGGCGAACAGGTCGTACGCCAGGTCGAGGTGCCCGACCTCGGCGGCGAGGACGGCCTGTGGAGAGGCCGACAGCGACGAGTCCCGGACGGTCCGCGCCTCGTAGTAGGCGAAGTTGCGGGCCTTCTCGTCGGCCGTGAACTCCCCCGGGCAGCGCTGCATGGCGAGCACCAGGTCCGCCTGTTTGACCACCTGCCTGCGGTACAGCTCCAGATAGGGAAAGTGCAGCAGCAGCGGATAGTCGTCCTCGGAGGTGTTCGCGAAGTCCCACTCAGGCTGCTCGGTGAAGCCGGCCGCCTGCTGGTGCACCCCGCGCTTGCGGTCGTACGGGATGAAGACCGCGTCGGCGGCGGCCCGCCAGGCCGACACCTCGGCCGGGTCGACACCGAGCCGGGCCGCCGCCTCGGGATGCCGTTCGGCCGCGGCGGCGGCGCCGCACAGGTTGCGCCGGGCCATCAGGTTGGTGAAGAGGTTGTCGTCGACCAGCGCGGCGTACTCGTCGGGGCCGGTCACCCCGTGCAGGTGGAAGGTGCCGGTGTCGGACCAGTGGCCGAAGCCGTGCCAGAGGCGGGCCGTCTCCACCAGCAGTTCCAGCCCCGCCGCGACGAGGAACTCCTCGTCACCCGTGGCGGCGACGTAGCGCAGCACCGCGTCGGCGATGTCGGCGTTGACGTGCAGGCCGGCGGTGCCGGCCGGCCAGTATCCGGAGCACTCCCGCCCGCCGATGGTCCGCCACGGGAAGGTCGCCCCGGCCAGTCGCAGCTCCGCCGCGCGCTCGCGGGCCTCCGGCAGGTGGGCGTGCCGCCAGCGCAACGCCGAGCGGGCCACCTGCGGGGCGAGGTAGGTCAGCACGGGCAGCACGTAGCCCTCGGTGTCCCAGAGCACGTGCCCGTCGTAGCCGTTGCCGGTCAGCCCCTTCGCCGGGATGGTCCGGTCGCCGTCCGCCCGGCCCGCCTGGAGCAGGTGGAACACCGCGAAGCGGATGGCCTGCTGGAGTTCCTCGTCGCCGTCGAGCAGCACGTCTGCGGTCCGCCAGGCGGCGTCCAGCGCCGCGCGCTGGCCGGCGAGCAGTGCCTCGAAGCCCTCCGCGCGGGCCGCGCCGGCCTCCGCGACGACCAGGCCCGCCAGCTCGTCCGGGGGCATCGCGTCGACCGCCGTGCACTCGTACGCGGCGAACCTGGTCAGCTCAAGGCGCTGGCCGGCGCGCAGCGACCCGGTCAGCGTGAGGCGCAACCGGTCGGGCGCACAGTCGACGCCGTCGGCGAAGCCGTCCGGGGCCCGCACCTCGTGCGCGACGGCGACGGCGACCCGTTGCCCGCTGCGGCTGGTGCGGTGGACGAGGACGCCGTCGTGCCCGTCGGAGTGGCGGTACTCGGCGGTCAGCGGGTCGGGGAGCACCGAGGCGGCGCGGGGGTCGTCGGAGCGTTCGGGGACCCGCTCGTTGGCGATCAGGTCGGCGCAGACCCGCACCTCGACCGCGCCGTCCAGCGGCTCGACCGACCACCGGACGGCGGCCACCGGACGCCGGGGCAGGGAGACCAGCCGGATGCTGCGGACGCGAACGCCGTGTCCGCCCGGGGAGACCCACTCGGTGTACCGCTCGACCACTCCGGCGCGCAGGTCGAGCACCCGTTCGTGGGTGCGCAGGGTGCCCGTGCGCACGTCCAGCGGCTCGCCGTCGACCCAGAGGCGGATCAGGGCGGCGTTCGGGGCGCTGACCACCGTGTCGCTGAACTGCGGGAAGGCGTACCCGTCTTCGGGATGGTTCAGCTCGCGCCGCTCGTGGAAGCCGTTGAGGTAGCTGCCGGGCATGCCGTAGGGCGTGCCCTCGTCCAGGTTTCCGCGCCAGCCCACCCAGCCGTTGCCCAGCGCGAAGATCGATTCGGTCTCGGCGAGACGCTCCAGGTCGGCCTCCGTACGCCGGATCCGCCAGGCCTCGTCGCCCCCCGTCCCGTGCCCGGTCGGCGGTCGATCGGCGGTGGGGGTGTCGGGCACGGCGCCTCCAGGAAGTCCGACTTACCAGGCCAATCGAAGCAGACCGGTCTGAGAGGTCGCTGAGACGAAAGTCGGGGTCGCCGCCCGACCAACGCATACTGCGCGCGTCTTCCAGGTGTTCCAGGGTTGTCTGCGAGGTAAACGAGGTATGAACGATGGGAGAGGTGAATCATGAATGATACGGACACGCCGGATGTTCCGGAGATCAGTGCCGAGTGGTACCGGGACATCGTCGACTTCGCCGCCGGCACCCCGCAACCGGTGCAGTGGTTCGCCGAACACTTCACCGAGGGCGCGATCCTGCTGCTCGGCGCGCTGTGGCTGGTCGCGGCCGTGTCCCGGCTCCGGGGCGGGCCGCGCGACCGGGCGTACGCCCTGGTGTCGCCGCTGCCGGTGGTGCTCGCGTACGGGTTCAGCGAACTGTCGAAGACGCTGGTGGACCAGGAGCGCCCCTGCCGGGCGCTCGTCACCGAAGTCGCCGTCATCGCAAGCGAGTGCCCGCCGACGGGCGACTGGTCCTTCCCCAGCAACCACTCCACCATCGCGGGCGGGCTCGCCGTGGCGACCCTGCTGCTGTCCCGTCGGGTCGGGCTGATCGCACTGCCGCTGGCCGCCCTGGCCGCGTTCTCCCGCACCTTCGTCGGCGTGCACTACCCGCACGACGTGGTCGCCGGCGTCCTGCTCGGCGCCCTGTTCGCCGCGCTGCTCACACCTCTTCTCGCCCGCCCCGCCGCCGCTCTCCTGCACCGCCGCGCCCGGCACGCCGAGCACCCCGCCCCCGACCCCGCCACCCCAGCCCGCCGCTGACTTCCCGCCCCACCCGCTTCCGCCGCCCGCCCTCGCTCCCGCTCCCGCTCGTGGCGGTCAGGGTAGGAGGAGGGCGGCGAGGGTGCCGAGGGCCAGGTAGGGGCCGAAGGGGAGGTGGCTGCGCCAGTCGACGCGGCGGGCGATCAGGAGTGCGACGCCGACCAGCCCGGAGAGCAGCAGGGCGAGCACCAGACCGACCAGCGGAACCGCCCAGCCGTGCCAGCCCAGCAGTGCGCCGGCCCCGAGCGCCAGTTTGGCGTCGCCGAGACCGAAGCCGCGCTGGCCGAGCAGCAGCGTGGTGGTGGCGAAGAAGAGTGCCAGCGCGATGCCGGCGGCGGTCGCGCGCAGCCAGGGCGTCGGCCCGGTCCCGGCGAGCGCGGCCAGCCCGAGCAGCAGCCAGGTGCCGGCCGCGGCGGGCCAGGTGAGCCGGTCCGGTAGCCGGTGCACGGCCGCGTCGACGAAGACCAGCGGGATGGCCCAGCCCAGCCACCAGGCGGTGGCGGCCAGCACGGCCGGTTCGCCTCCGAGCCACGCACCACCAGCAGGATCGGCGGGCAGCCCGAGCAGCACCAGCGCCCCGAGTGCCGCAGTGACGGCGAGTTCCATCGCGCCGGGCGGCGGGCCGACGCGCGTACCGCACCGCCCGCACCGCGCCGTCGGGCCGAGCGCGGGCCAGGGGCGGGTCAGCCCGATCGGGGCGCCGCACGCGTCGCATCCGGTCCGGGTCGCCACCCCCGGCGGTACGGCGTGCCGGATCACGGCGAGCCGGAGCGCCGGGGCGAGCGCGAGTACGGCCAGCAGCCGCGCCCCACGTGCGGCGTCCGGCGGTGCGGTCGACTCCGCCACTGCCGGCGGCCCGGTCAGCGCCACGATCGCCCCCAGGGCCCGGCACCGAAGGCAACCACACAGAGTAGTGACTCCCGCCGGAGGCATCTCCGATCCTCGCCGCCCGAGCCACCCTCACCAGCCGCGACCACCCGCCACCACCCCACCCACAGTCACTCAGGGTATTCAGATGAATCACCCTCTGCTGCATCGGCGTGCGTCAGCCTATGCTCGCCCATCGGGTGCGACGCAACCCCGCGGCAAAACGACATGGCGAGCACACGGATCCGGTCCACCTCGGACGCGCGCGACCGGCAGCTCATCCGAAGGGCAACCTGCGCGCACCCCACCCGCCGCCCCGCTGGTTGATCAAGAAGTTCTGGTCCGCCAGGGAGATCGACTTGAGCCTGAACCTCTTGATCAACCGGGGGAAGGAGGGGCCGCAAGGGCCGGGGTGGGAGCGGAGCGGGTCAGGGGAGGCGGGTCTCCAGGACGCCGTTGACGATCCGGGTCGGCAGGATCTGCTGGTCGTTGCCGGAGGGGCCGTGCACGACCTCGCCGCCGTTGAGCCGGAACGCGCTGCCGTGCCACGGGCAGACCACGCACGCGTGCCCGTCGATCTCCTGCACCTCGCCCTTGCCGAGCGGGCCGCTCTGGTGTGGGCAACGCTCCAGCATGACGGTGACCTCGTCGCCGTGTCGGTAGAGGATCACCGAGACGTCGTCGACCTCCCGGGTGATCAGCTTACGCTGCGGCAGGGCGGCCATGTCCGCGATCGAGTGCCAGCCGTCGGTCATCCGGTGCAGCTCGGAGATGCTCTGGTTGACCTGCGCGCCCTGCTTGTACGCGAGGTGCCCACCGATGTACGCCCCCATGCTGGCGGCGCCGAGCCCGAGGAAGCCGAGCGTACGGCCGAGGTTGTGCCGGCCGGCCATCCGGGCGGCCACCGAGCCGGCGTAGAACGCCAGGCCGACGCCGTTGGAGGCGGCGTGCACCAGGCCGACCCGGCGCTGGTCGCGAGCCAGCGCGGCCCAGTCGTTGAGGCCGGCGACCGCAGCCGGGACCGCGCTGACCGTGCCCACCGCGCACAGGGTGGTGGCGGCCCGGCGCTGCCCCGGCATCAGGTCCAGCATCGCCGTGCTGATCCACGCGCCGACCGGCACCTGCACCATCGCGGGGTGCAGCGGGTGACCCAGCCAGACGCCGTGCAGCAGGTCGCGGACCCGCTGTGGCCGGAGGGTGGCCTGGACGGCACGCTGCAACCGGTCGCCGGCCCGGTCCAGGCCGGATGCCTGCTCGATCTTCGTCAGTAATGCTCGCACCTGTGCCGATTTCCCGGCAGGAGCGACCGCAAACCGGTCGGCGGTGACGGATCCGCAGCGGTACGTGACGACGCCTCCACCGGCCCGGAACGGGACGCGACCGACGGAAGCACCCGGCCGGACCGGGGTGCACCCGTGCCTGGCGCCGCCGGCACCGCCGGAGGCATGCTGTCCCGATGGGGGTACGCGTCGAACGCGCCGCGGCGGTGACCACGGTGATCCTGGACCGGCCGTCGGCCCGCAACGCGGTGGACGGGCCGACGGCCCGGGCGTTGGCTGACGCGTTCCGCGCCTTCGAGGCCGACCCCGACGCCTCGGTGGCCGTGCTCTGGGGCGCTGGCGGCACGTTCTGCGCCGGGGCCGACCTGAAGGCCATCGGCACCCCGAGCGGCAACCGGGTCGAGGCGCAGGGGGACGGCCCGATGGGTCCGACCCGGATGACGCTCAGCAAGCCGGTGATCGCCGCGATCTCCGGGCACGCGGTGGCCGGCGGGCTGGAGTTGGCGCTCTGGTGCGACCTGCGGGTCGCCGAGTCCGATGCGGTGCTCGGGGTGTTCTGCCGCCGCTGGGGGGTGCCGCTGATCGACGGGGGCACGGTCCGGCTGCCCCGGCTGATCGGCGAGAGCCGGGCGATGGACCTGATCCTCACCGGGCGGCCGGTGCCGGCCGAGGAGGCGTACGCGATGGGGTTGGTGAACCGGCTGGTCGCGCCGGGTGAGTCCCGGGCGGCGGCCGAGCGGCTGGCGGCCGAGATCGCCCGCCACCCGCGGACCTGCCTGCGCAACGACCGGGCCGCCGTGCTCGCCGGGGCCGGCCTGCCGGAGCCGGCGGCGCTGGAGGTGGAGTTGGCGTACGGGATGGAGTCGCTGGCCGCCGACTCGGCGGCCGGGGCGGCCCGGTTCGCCGCTGGCGCGGGCCGGCACGGCGCTGCCGGCGGCTGATCGGCCGCCGGGTGCTCGGTCCGGCACAGGATCCCGGAGCATGTCGGCGAGCAGGTGTTACGGAGCCGTCAGGACAGGTTGCGCAACGCGTCCTCGATGGTGCGGTGGAAGGTCGGATACGCGTAGATCATGTGCCGGAGCTCGGCGAGCGGCACCGCCGCGTGCACCGCCACCACCAGCCCGGAGAGCACCTCGCCACCGGTCGGCCCCACCGAGGTGGCACCGATCAGCACGCCCTGGTCGGCGTCCGCGACGAGCTTGACGAAGCCCTCGTTGCCGCTCTTGTGGATCCAGCCCCGCGCCGACGACGGCAGCTGCGCGAGGCCGACCTGGACGTTGATGCCCCGCTCGCGGGCCTGCCGCTCGGTGATGCCGACCGCGCCGACCTCGGGGTCGGTGAAGGTCACCCGGGGCAGCGCCCGGTAGTCGGCGCGCGGCACGGAGCCGGCGGAGCCGCTCGACCCGGTCGCGCCGAGCGCACCGAGCGCGCCCGCCGCGCCGCCCACCACGCTGGCGGTACCGCTGGGGTCGGCGCCGCCGTCGGCGCGCCGGGCGTGGTCGAGCACGTCGGCGACGACGATCCCGGCCTGGTACATCGCGACGTGGGTGAACGCGCCCTCGCCGGTGACGTCGCCGACCGCCCAGATCCCCTCGGTGACGTGCAGCCGGTCGTCGACGGTCAGGTAGCGCCGGCCGGCGTCCACCCCGACGGTGTCCAGGCCCAGCTCGTCCAGGTGTGCCCGGCGGCCGGTCACCACCAGCAGCCGCTCGGCGGTGAGCGTCGTCCCGCCGGCGGCGTGCAGGGTGAAGCCGCGCCCGTCGTGGCTCACCCGCTCCGCCCGCACGCCGGTGTGGATCTCCACCCCGTCGGCGCGCAGCGCGGCGGCGGCCACCTCGGACGCCTCCGGCTCCTCGACGGCGAGCACCCGGTCCATGGCCTCGACCACGGTGACCCGCACGCCGAACCGGGCGAACACCTGGGCCAGCTCCAGCCCGATCGCCCCGCCGCCCAGCGCCAGCAGCGACTCCGGCAGCTCCTCGACCTCGATCGCCTGCCGGTTCGTCCAGTACGGCGTGTCGGCCAGCCCGTCGACCGGCGGCACGGACGGCCTGGTGCCGGTGCCGAGCACGATCCCGTGCCTGGCCTGGAAGACCTGCTCGCCGACCCGGACCCGGCCGGGGCCGTCGAGCCGGGCGCTGCCCCGGACGAACCGCCCACCCTTGCCGGTGAACCGCTCCACCGCGACCCTGTCGTCCCAGGTGTCGGTGGCCTCCTCGCGGATCCGCCTCGCCACCGGCGCCCAGTCGGGCCGGACCTCGGCGCTGCCGGCGAGCCCGTCGACGCGGCGGGCCTCGGCGATCGCGTTGGCCGCCCGGATCATCATCTTGCTCGGCACGCACCCCCAGTACGGGCACTCACCGCCGACCAGGTCACGCTCGATGCCGACGACGGTCAGCCCCGCCTCGGCGAGCCGCCCGGCCACCTCCTCGCCACCGACCCCGAGGCCGACCACGACCACGTCCACCAGTTCCGGATCCGCCATCCCGCCAGCATCGCGCACCGCCCGGCGGCCGGCCAGCCGGTCGCCGGAGGAAATCCGGCTGCCCGCCGACGTGGGGACCTGCGAACGGCCGGGGGCCGTCACGGGGTGGGCACGGCCACCGGGCCGGGCACCAGGGCGGGTCCGGGGATCACCACCGGCGTGCCGGCCGGGGTGAGCAGGGCGCGGGCGGCCACCGCCAGGCGGCGGCGCTGCGGCACCTGTGCCCGGTCGGCGAAGACGTCGTAGTCCCGCGCGGCCACCTCGTCCAGGATCCCGCCGTACAGCGCGTAGGCCGTGCGCATGCAGGCCTGTGAGGCGGGCGCGAGCAGGATGATCCCGGGGGCCGCGGCGGCATAGTGCGCCTGGGCGCGGGTCACCTCGTACGCGATCAGCTCCCGGATCCGCGACGTGGCGCGGCCCCGGGCTCGTGCCTCGGCCAACTCCTCGCGGGTGACGCCGAACAGGGCCATGTCGTCGTCGGGCAGGTAGGTCCGCCCCCGGTCAAGGTCCTCGGCCACGTCCCGGATGAAGTTGGTGAGCTGGAAGGCGAAGCCGAGCTGGCGGGCCGGCTCCCGGGCCGCCGCCGGGTCCGAGCTGCCCAGGATCGGCAGCATCATGGTGCCGATCACCGCCGCCGAGCCCTCCATGTAGTCGAGCAGGTGGCCGTAGGAGCGGTACGAGGTGACCGTCAGGTCCATCGCCATGCTCTTGAGGAACGACGCGAAGTCGTCCCGGTCGAGATCGAAGACGGCGATCGTGTGCAGCACGGCGGGGAGCAGCGGGTCGTCCACCGGCTCGCCGTGCAGTCCGGCGACGAAGCGGCCGGCCCAGTCGTCGAGCCGCGCGGCGCGCTCGGTCAGGGGAAGTTTCTCGGTGCGGTCGACGATCTCGTCGGCGTAGCGCGTGAATCCGTACAGGGCGTGCACGTGTCGCCGTTTCCAAGCGGGCAGCAGTCGGGTGGCGAGATAGTAGGTGCGGCCGTGCCGTCTGTGCAGCTCACGGCAGCGGGCATAGGCCGCGGTGAGATCCGTGTCCACCGACGCTCCTCACTTATCGACGCACCAATCGACGCAACTCGTAGCCTAGGGTACGCTCGGCCGCATGGCCAACGACGCAGTTGCAGGAAACGCGCTCCGTGTGGCCCCCGCCAGCCCGACCGGCAGGGACGACCCGGTCCGCGCGGTCCTGACCGCGTACACGAAGGACCTGATCACGGCGGTGGAAGACACCCTCGCCACCTTCCTCGCCGCCGAGGTCGACGCACTGACCGACATCGACGCGGCAATGGGCGGATTCGCCGCGACGGCGCGCGACTGCGTCCTGGCCGGCGGCAAGCGCGTCCGCCCCACGTTCGCCTACTGGGGGTGGCGCGGCGCGGCCGGCGGCGCGGATCCGCTGCCGCCGGTGCTGCCCGCTTTCGCCGCCCTGGAGCTGCTGCACACCTTCGCCCTCGTGCACGACGACGTGATGGACGCCTCCGCGACCCGCCGGGGCCGGCCGACCGCGCACGTGGCGCTGGCCGCCCGGCACGCCGCCGCCGGCCACCGGGGCGATCCGCGTCGGTTCGGCGAGGCGGTCGCGGTGCTGATCGGCGACCTCTGCATGGTCTGGGCGGACCGGCTCCTCGCGCACGCCGCACTGCCGCCGGCCCGCCTGCTCGACGTCCGGCGCTGCTACGACCAGATGCGCGTGGAGACGGTCGCCGGGCAGTACCTCGACGTGCTCGGCGAGAACGACGCGGCGAACTGGTCGGTCGACCTGGCGCTCCGGGTCGCCCGCTACAAGACCGCGAGCTACACGGTGCAGCGGCCGTTGCTCTTCGGCGCCCGCCTGGCCGGCGTCGGAGACGACGACCCGCTGGCCGCCGCGTACACCCGCTACGGGCTCGCCGTCGGCGAGGCGTTCCAGCTCTGCGACGACCTGCTCGACATCTACGGCGACCCGGCGGTCACCGGCAAGCCGTCCGGCGACGACCTGCGCACCGGCAAGCCGACCGCGCTGCTCATGCTGGCCCGGCAGCTCGCCACACCGACTCAGCGGCGCGCACTGGACCGGGTCGGCGCGGGCGTCGGAGACACGGAGGTCGCCCGCCTCGCCGAGTTGGTCGCCGACACCGGGGCGGTCGACCGGGTCGAGCGCATGGTCTCCGACCGGGTCGCCGAGGCGCTGACCGCGCTCGACACCGCGTCGATCGACGAGACCACGCGCACCGCGCTCACCGGTCTCGCCACCGCCGCCACCAACTGGCGGGCATGATGGGCAGCTTCGCAACAAGGAGGTGGTCGCGTGCGCACCGTTGACGGGCGTACGGACCGGGTGGTCGTCGTCGGCGCCGGGCTGGGCGGGCTGGCCTGCGCGCTGCACCTGGCGGGCAGCGGTCGGCAGGTGACCGTGCTGGAACGCGAGCCGGTGCCGGGCGGCCGGGCCGGCCGGCTCGGCGTGGACGGCTACGAGTTCGACACCGGCCCCACCGTGCTCACCATGCCGGACCTGATCGCCGAGGCCCTCGGCGCGGTCGGCGAGGAGTTGGACGACTGGCTCGACCTGACCCCGCTCGACCCGGCCTACCGTGCTTACTACCCGGACGGCTCGACGCTGGACGTCATCACCGACACCACCCGGATGGCCGCCGAGATCGCCCGGGTCTGCGGCCCCCGCGAGGCCGACGGCTACCTGCGTTTCGTCGACTACGCCCGGAAACTCTGGCAGTGGGAACGCGCCGACTTCATCGAGCGCAACCTGGACGCGCCCACCGACCTGCTCACCGGCAACCTGGTGAAGCTGCTGGCGGGCGGCGCCTTCCGCCGACTCCAGACGAAGATCAACCAGTTCTTCCGGGACCCGCGCACCCAGCGGATCTTCTCGTTCCAGGCGATGTACGCCGGCCTCGCGCCGCACGACGCGCTGGCCATCTACGCGGTCATCGCGTACCTCGACTCGGTGGCCGGGGTCTACTTCCCGCGCGGCGGCATCCACGCGGTCTCCCGCGGCATGGCGGGCGCCGCCGAGAAGCACGGCGTCGAGCTCCGCTACGACACCACGGTGACCCGGGTGGAGACGGCGAGCGGCCGGGCCACCGGCGTGCTGACCGCCGACGGCGAGCTGATCCCGGCCGACGTGGTCGTGCTCAATCCCGACCTGCCGGTCGCCTACCGCGACCTGCTGCCGCCGACCCGCCCGCGCAAGCTCACCTACTCCCCGTCCTGCGTGGTCCTGCACATCGGGTCGACGCAGGAATATGGGAAGATCGCCCACCACAACATCCACTTCGGACGGTCGTGGAGGGGCACCTTCGATGAGGTCATCCGGCGGGGCGAGCTGATGAGCGACCCGTCCCTGCTGGTCACCAACCCGAGCCGGACCGACCCGTCGGTGGCGCCCGCCGGACGGCACACCTACTACGTGCTCGCCCCGGTGCCCAACCTCGACCGGGCGCCGTTCGACTGGCGGGGCGACCTCACCGACCGCTACGCCGACCATCTCGTCGGGACCCTGGAGGAGCGCGGCTACGTCGGCTTCGGTGCCGGCGTCGAGGTGCTGCGGGCCGTGACCCCGGCCGAGTGGGCGGAGCAGGGCATGGCCGCCGGCACCCCGTTCGCCGCCGCGCACAGCTTCTTCCAGACCGGCCCGTTCCGCCCGTCGAACCTGCACCGGACGCTGTCGAACGTCGTCTTCGTCGGCTCGGGCACCCAGCCCGGCGTCGGCGTGCCCATGGTGCTCATCTCCGGCAAGCTCGCCGCCAGCCGCATCACCGGGGGCGCCTGATGGCCCCCGCCCTCGAACCCGGGAGACACCTGCCGTGACCACCCGCGAGCACCACCTCGTCGAGCTCGTCGACGACGCCGGGCGACCGCAGGGCCAGGCCACCGTTGCCGCCGCCCACCAGCCCCCGGGTCAGCTCCACCGGGCCTTCTCGGTGCTGCTCGTCGACCCCGACGGCCGGGTGCTGCTGCAACGACGGGCCCCGGTGAAGACCCGCTTCCCCCTGCGCTGGGCCAACGCGTGCTGCGGCCACCCGGCTCCGGGCGAGTCCCCCGCCGAGGCCGCCAACCGCCGGCTGCGCGAGGAACTCGGCGCCGACCCGGTCGAGCTGACCGAGGTCGGGGTGTACGCCTACTACGCCGAGGACCCGGCCACCGGCCGGGTGGAGTTCGAGTACGACCACGTCCTGCGGGGCGAGTTCCGGCCGGGCAGCCCGCTGCTGCCCGACCCGGACGAGGTGGCCGAGCTGCGCTGGGTCGACCCCGTCACGCTGGTGGCCGACATCGACGCCGACCCCCGCGCGTACGCTCCCTGGCTCGGCGGGGTGGTGAACCGTCTGCTGCACCCCTCCGGGCCTGCCGTCGACCCGCCGGGCCCGGACGTCACTCCGTCCGGCCCGCCGGCGAACGACGCGCCGGAGCGGTCGGGTGGTCGATGAGGCGCTGAGCGCGGGAGCCGTCGCCCGGCGGCTGGGCGTCGCCGTGACCACCCTGCGCACCTGGCACCAGCGCTACGGGCTCGGGCCCAGCGAGCACGTCCCCGGGCACCACCGGCGCTACACGCCGGCCGACCTCGCGCGCCTGGAGATAATGCGACGGCTCACCGCCCAGGGGGTCACCCCGGCGGAGGCGGCCCGCTGGGCCCGCCGGGCACCGGACGCCGTTCCCGCCGACACCGGCGTACGCCCGCAGGTGCCCGCCGTCGACGGCCGCGACGGTGGCGGTTCGACCATTCCGGTCGGCCGGGCCGGGCCGGCGGCCCGGGGTCTGGCCCGTGCCGCAATGCGGCTGGACCCGGTGGCGATCGGCGAGACGATCGCCCGGTCCGTGCAGGCGGACGGCGTGATCGCCACCTGGGACGGGCTGCTGCGCCCGGTGCTCGTCGGCATCGGGGAGCGGCACGCCGCCACCGGTGGTCTGGTCGAGGTCGAGCACCTGGTGTCGCGCTGCGTCTCGGAGGCGTTCGCGGTGGTCACCCGGGCCGGCGCGCCCGGCGCTCCGCCACGCGTCCTGCTCTCCTGCGCCGACGAGGAACAGCACACCCTGCCGTTGGAGGCGCTCGCCGCCGCGCTCGCCGAAGCCGGGGTCGGCTACCGGATGCTCGGCGCCCGGGTGCCGCTGCCCGCGCTGGTCGAGGCCGTCAACCGGACCGGGCCGGCCGCCGTGGTGCTCTGGTCGCACACCCAGGTGACTGCCGACCCCGCCCAGCTCGACGCGCTGCTCGCCGCGCCCCGCCGGCCGCTGCTGGTGCTCGCCGCCGGGCCGGGCTGGCTGGCGGACTCGCTGCCCGCCGGGGTGGTGCGGCCGGCCGACCTCACGGAGGCGGTCTCGTTGGCGCTCGCCGTACGCGACTCGCTGGGCCAGGCGGCGGCGGACCGACCGGGGGTATCGGGGCAAAACGGCGTCCACTAGCGTCGGGAGGTCCGCCGACCCCGACCCCTCCGGGAGCGAACGATGCGCCCACGCGCCGTGCTGGCCTCCGGTCTGGCCCTGCTTCTCCTCAGCAGCGGCTGCGGCGACGCGACCGACCGGCCGTCCGCCAGCCCCAGCCCCATCGCCTCGGCCCCGCTGCCGACCGAGCCGGCCCCGTCGGCCAGCCCGCAGCCGCCCCGGACCACCCCGCCCCGGCGCCTGGTCCGCCCGTTGCCGACCAAACTGCCGGCGGGGCTGCGCCGCACGACCGGCGTACGGACGGTGGCGTTGACCTTCGACGACGGGCCGGACCCGGTCTGGACGCCGAAGGTCCTCGACCGCCTCCGGGCCGCCCGGGTCACCGCCACGTTCTGTGTGGTGGGCACCCAGGCCCGGCGGCACCCCGACCTGGTCCGACGGATCGTGCGGGAGGGGCACCAGCTCTGCAACCACAGTTGGCGCCACGACCTGGACCTCGCCCGGCGGCCGGTCGCCGAGATCCGGCGGGACCTCGTCCGCACCAACGCGGCGATCCGGGCTGCGGTGCCGGACGCCAAGGTGCCGTTCTACCGGCAACCGGGCGGCCGGTGGACGCCCGAGGTGGTGACGGTCGCCAAGCAACTCGGCATGCGGTCGCTGCACTGGGACGTCGACCCCCAGGACTGGGGCAAGCCGACCGCCGCGACGATCATCAAGCGGGTACGCGCCGCGGCCCGGCCCGGCTCGGTCGTGCTGCTGCACGACGGGGGCGGCAATCGGGCGGCCACGCTGGCTGCCTCCCCCCACCTGATCACCGACCTGAAGCGCCGCTACGGCATCGCCCCGCCCCGCTAACCCCCCTCTGACCTGCGGTTTTACGGGCTTCCGTGGCAAGGGCCATACCGGTTTGGTCGTGGGGCCGACCATCACGTAAGCTATCCAAGCCTCCGGCGGGGCCGGATGGGAGCAAGTCCGCTTGAAGTTGCGAGTGTGCAATGATGGCGGGGCCGCCCTCATCGTCTAGCGGCCCAGGACGTCGCCCTTTCAAGGCGGTAGCACGGGTTCGAATCCCGTTGGGGGCACGGTCCGGCTTCGGTCGGAGGCAACAAAGCTAGGTCCTGTGGAGCAGTTGGAGTGCTCGCCGCCCTGTCAAGGCGGAGGTCGCGGGTTCAAGTCCCGTCAGGACCGCCAGCGCTGACGCCGCGCCATGCGCGGCGTTCTGCGTATCGGGGCATGTGACCCTCCCGGCGGAGCATCCGCTGTGCGGGTAGCATGAACCGAGCAACACGGCCAGGTAGCTCAGTTGGTACGAGCGTCCGACTGAAAATCGGAAGGTCGGCGGTTCGACCCCGCCCCTGGCCACATAGCCTTTCGCCGGGCTACTGAAGCGCCGACCAGCGGAAACGCCGGTCGGCGTTTCTGCGTGCAGGGGCTGCCTCGTCGATCCAACAACCCTGTGGCCGAGGACCGAGCTCACCATCGATTCTCAGACCGGCCGTATCATTTCGGTGCGGTGCCACACTCCTCAACCCGCTCGCTGACACGGAGCCGCATTGCGCACGGGCCAGCGCCGCTTTCCCCGCTGCCATTGGTCGGTAACGAATGATCGAGATCCTGTACTTCGACGGTTGCCCGAACCATGAGGGCCTGGAGGCGCGGATCCGTTCACTGTTGTCCGCTGCCGGCATCGAGGAGACGATCATCCATCGTCGGATCGACTCCGACGAGCAGGCGCGGGCAGAGCGGTTCCTCGGCTCGCCCACCGTACGGGTGAACGGCGTCGACGTGGAGCAGGACGCGGCCGGTCGAGACGCCTACGGCCTGATGTGCCGGGTGTACGCCACGGATGACGGGCTACGCGGCACGCCTCCGGACGAGTGGATGATCGACGCGCTGCGAGCCAGCAGGTAACCCGGGCCCAGGGTGGGGACAGGCCATCCGTGGGTGCGGCGGGGAGGATGCCCCGGAATCGCCCTGCGGTGTCAGCGCTGTTGGCGGCGCTGGGCCATCCCGTCCTGGATCGCCTCCCAGACGCTCCGGCCGGCCTGCCTCAACGTCTCCCCCGCCTGCTCGGCGAGCTGTGCCGCGCTCTGCACGCCGCCCCCACCGGAGGTCTCAGGCTGCCGGCCCGGCCCGCCCTCGGACGGGCCACCCGACGGCTCACGCTGCCCGGCCCCCCGCCCGGTCCGCCGGTGCCACGATCCGCGCCCACCTCTCCGCGCATGCCCCCACCGCCACCGGGTCCGCCGACCCTCTCGCCGCCCGGCCGTTGCGCGCTCTGCTCCTCGCGACCGGCCCGCTGCCCGCCCTGCTCACCAGCCCCCGGTCGCCGCCCGCCGCGCTCCCCACCACCAGGCCCTGCCCTGCCCTGCTCGCCGCCCGGCCGCCTCCCACCCTGCTCCGGGGCAGCCTGGCCGCGCTCCCGTTCCTCGGGGCCGCCCGGCCCGCCGAGGGGCTGGTCGGCGACCGTCCCGATCGCACCCACCTGCTGGCCGAGATCGTCGGTGGCACCGCCGCCCCGCTCCACCGGACCCGCGAGCTGCTCCACCGGGCCGCCAACCCGTTCCACCGGGCCCGCAAGCTGCTCGCCCAGGTTGCCCACCTGCTGCGTCGCCCGGTTCACGTCGTCCAGCGAGGCCGTCGCCGTACGCGACAGCGCCTGGATGATCTGCGGGTTGCGGTCGATGGTGGTCAGCGCCCGGTCGAGGATCTCCACCAGCTTCTCCAGCCGCACCTTGAGCAGTGCCTCGGCGTGCACCCCGGTGATGTCCAGTTCGACGCCCTCCAGGTGCACCCGGACCCCGGCGTCGAGCTGGAGAAGGTTGGCCAGCCGGGTTCGCAGGGAGACGTCGGCGTCCAGCCCGTCGACGGCGAGCCGGATCGAGTCCACCGACACCTTCGGTATGTCCAGCAGGACGTCCGGCTCGGCCTCCCCGCCCCGACCGGCACGCTCCGCCGTCCCGCCCCGTCCCGCGTGCTCCGCCGCTGTGTCCCGGCGGACAGGTTCGGCCTCCCCGTCGCGCCGGTTCGATCGACCGCCGCTGCGGTCCGGATCCCGCTGCTGCACGTTCTCGCTCATGCTCCCCGCTCCGCATCCTCCGGCCGGGCCGGCCGGGACCGTCCGGCGCGGGTACCCGCAATCCGGCCGAACATCCCGCCGGGTGCGGTGGCGGAACGGTGGCGCACCCGGACGTTCCGCGCGACGACGGGCCGACGTAGCCGGCCGGGGCTGCTGTCCGTCGTACGGGAGACGGGGCCAGAACGCGTGCTGCGCACCCGGGCAGCAGCCGGTAGGGTCCGGGCCTATGGGACAGGCGATGGCTGACCCGGCCGGCGTCCGGCAGGAGTTCGAACAGTTCACACTGCGCAGCGCCCTCCTCGTCCCCGCCTCCGCGGAGCGGGCGTTCGCGGTGTTCACCGGCTCCCTGGCGCAGTGGTGGGTGGTGGAATACACCTGGTCCGGGCCGGAGCAGCTCGCCGGCCTGGGCATCGAGCCGCGCGCCGGTGGCATGCTCTACGAGATCGGCCCCCACGGGTTTCGCTGTGACTGGGGCCGGGTGCTGACCTGGGACCCGCCCGAGCGGCTGGTCTTCACCTGGCAGATCGGGGCCGACCGCGCACCGGTGCCGGATCCCGCGAAGGCGAGCGAGGTGGAGGTGCTCTTCCACCCGGATGGGCCGGAGCGGACCAGGGTGGAGGTCGAGCACCGGCACTTCGACCGGCACGGCGAGGCCGCGGAGGGCTACCGGCAGGCGCTGACCGCCGGCTGGCACGAGCTGCTCACCCGCTACGCCGCCAGGGTGGCCGACCACGACGCCGGCTGACCGGCTCCGCGCCCCGCCGCCCGACCGCCCCGCCGCCCGGCCTGCCCCGCCGCCTGACAGCAGGACGCCTGACGACGGCCGAAAGGTCAGCCGGCGATGCCGGGGCGCGCGCCCGGCGCGGTGGCGACGCCCCGGCCACCGAGATCCGCGCGGCGGCCCGCCTCGGCACCCGAACCGAACCCGCCGCCGGCCAGCCGGCGCGGCGCTGCGGTACGCAGCCGCGGGTAGACCTCGGCGACGCGGTGCCGGACCCGGTCCGACCGGTCGGCCAGGACCAGCGCCATCGAGGGTGCTCCCGCCTCGGCGACCGCCCCGGCCTCCGCCGCGCGCAGCCGCACGCCGACCACCTGGGCGAAGCCGGCCAGCCAGGAACGCCGGAAGGCGGCGAGGTGCGCGCCGGCCGGCACCTCGACGCCGGCCAGCCCGTGCGCGGCCTGCACCAGCAGCGACGTGAAGAGCAGCTCGACCCGCTCCAGGTCGCTGGCGAAACCGAACAGGTGCATGGCGAAGCCCGCGCCCTCCTGGCGGCGGACGCAGCGGCAGCGCAGCGGATCGGCAACCGCCGCCAGCAGGCCGGCCTTGTCCCGGGCGTACGGGGCGACGACCTCGACCACGCGGTCACTCACCGGGTCCGTGGCCGGGTCCCTGGCGGCCAGCAGCGCCCGGTCCACGCCGTAGCGGGCGATCAGCTCGGTCGCCTTGGCCGTGAAGGCGGCCGACTCGGCGGGGGTGCAGGCCGGATCCTCGGCCTGGGCCAGCAGTTTGCGCACCTTGCTGAGCATGGCGTCGGACATGCCCCTCAGCCTGTCACGCCAGGACGGCCTCGCCCGGAGCGGTCAGGCGGCCCGGCTGCGCAACGTCGCCACGGTCGAGCCGGCGAGAGTGAGCAGGCACTCCGGCAGCAGCCCGTCGGCCGCCGCCGCCCCGAACAGCGCCTCTCCGGTGTCGTCGTCGGCGTTGGCGTACGCGCTGACGAAACGCGCCACCCAGCGGGTGTCGTAGCCGGCCTCGTCGATGCCGGGAAAGTCCAGGGCGCAGGTGCCCGGTGGTGCCGGCTCGCCGACCATCGTCGCGGCGAGGCACCAGGCCACCCCGTACGCGCCGGCCAGGCCGGACCGGTCGACGACCGCGTCGAACGTCCCCGTCACCGCGTCGCCGTCACCGGCCAGCGCCGAGCGGAGCACGGCGGTCGCGTCGTCGAGCGTCTGCTGTGGTGAGTCCGTCACCCACAGCACGGTAGGGGGAAGGGTCAAGCGGACCCGTCGGCCGTGACATTCCGTAGTCGGGGCGGGCGACCTGCGGATTGAGTCGCCTCCATGGTCCCACCGCACGGCCCAGCACGCTAATGTGCGCAGCGGACCTTCGCCGGAGGAAGGACGACCATGTTCAAGTCACGCGCCTCGCGGGCCGCCACCCTGGCTGCCTGCGCGACGTTCCTGCTCGCCATGAGCGCCTGCGGGACCGAGGAGCCTGAGGAGGCGGTCACCCATCAGGTGCGCTTCTACGGCACCGACGGCAACATGCTGAACTCGTACCCCGCCGAGCTGAAGGATCGCGCCGGCCTGGTCGACGGCATGAAGGGCACCACACCGCTGACGCCCCTGCCCGAGGACTTCAAGAACCGGCTCCGGTCCGTCGACCCGAAGCTGGGCGACTTCCTCTATTCCGCCGAGGCGTACGACGCAGTGGTGATCAGCGCGGTCGCCGCCCAGCTCGCGGGCACGACGGACCCGGCCGCCATCGCGCAGCAGATCGTCGGTGTCACCAACGACGGCCAGCGCTGCGAGACCGTGGCGGAGTGCCTGGCCCTGGCCCGGGCGGGCGAGGACGTGGAGTACCGCAGCGTCTCGCTGACCCGGGCCGGTTTCACCGACGCCGGCGAGCCGTCCACCGCCAGCTACGCCACCCTGCACTTCGACGGGCAGCAGCTCAACGACGGCAAGACGGAGTTCGTCGGAGCCGGCGACGAGTCGGCCGCGAGCACCAAGGCCCCGCCGAAGGGAAAGAAGCAGCGGGGTGGCCGCACCGACCGCAGTGACGGATCCCCGCTGGTCATCGGCGGCCTGCTGCCGCAGACCGGTGACCTGTCCCTCGCCTACCCGCCGATGGCCGCCGGCGCCGCCCTGGCGATCAAAGAGATCAACGCGGCCGGCGGGGTGCTCGGCGAGCCGGTGCTCTGGATCGACGGGGACGACGGCACGAACCCGGCGGTCGCCAAGGCCACCGTGGCCAGGCACGTCGCGCGGAACGTCCACGTCATCATCGGCGCCGGCGCCTCCGGCATCTCCCGCGAGGTCCTGCCCGACGTGGTGAAGGCCGGGAAGGTGTTGTTCTCCCCGTCGAACACCGACGCCAGCCTGACCGAGCTGGACGACAACGGCTTCTACTTCCGCACCGCCCCGCCGGACAGCCTCCAGGGCCGGGCGCTGGCCGACGTGATCCTCCGCGACGGGCCGCAGAAGATCGCCATCGTGGCCCGCAACGACTCCTACGGCACAGGACTTCAGGGCACCGTCCGGGCCGAGCTGGAACGGGCCGGCGTCAGCGGCGACCGGCTGAAGCTGCTGACCTACGACCCGCCGGCCGACGCCAAGGCGCCCCCGGTGGACTTCAGCGCCGGCGCCAAGGAGATCAAGGACTTCGGCGCGGAGGCCGTGCTGATCATCGGCTTCGCGGAGTCCGCGCAGGTGATCCGGGCCCTCGCGGACGCCGGAGTGCAGATCCGGCACTGAGCCGCCACCCGTCGGACACGGACGGCCGCACCGGTCACCGGTGCGGCCGTCGTCGTATACGGATCAGCGAGGGCGTCGCCGCTCCAGGAACTCCGTCATCCGCCGGTGTTTCTCCTCGTCCTCGAAGAGCACCGCCTGGCTGACCAGGTCGAGGTGCGGGTGGGCGGCGGCCGGCGCGTCGACCGCCAGCTTGGTCAGCCGCAGCGCCAGCGCGGACGCCTTCGCCATCTCGTCGAGCAGCCCGTGTGCGGTGGGCAGCAGCTCGGCGGGCTCGGCCACCACCCGGTTGACCAGGCCGATCCGCAGCGCCTCCTCGGCCTCCACCCGGCGGCCGGTGAACAGCAGCTCCTTGGCCCGGGCCTCCCCGACCAGCGCCGGCAGCCGGTGGGTCGCGCCCGCCCCGGCCAGGATCCCCAACCGGACCTCCGGCTGACCGAAGACCGCCCGCGCCGTGCAGACCCGCAGATCGCAGGCGTACGCCAGCTCGGCGCCCCCGCCCAGCGCGGGCCCGTCCACCGCCGCCACGGTCGGCATCGGCAGTGCCCGGATCCGGGCGAAGGCCGCCGAGTTGATCGCCGCGAGGGCGTCCAGCCGACCCCGCTCGCGCAGCTGTCCGATGTCCGCCCCACCGGCGAAGATCCCCTCTGCGCCGCCGGTGAGCAGCAGCAGGCGGGGTCGCGCCTCCAGGTCCGCACATACCTGGTGCAGCTCGGCGATCAGGTCGGCGTCGATGGCGTTGCGCTTCTCCGGCCGGTCGAGGGTGACCACCAGCCGGTCCGGGTGTTCCTCGATCCGCAGCCCACTCACTGGCGGGTCCCGCCTTCCCAGCGGTAGAAGCCCTGGCCGGACTTCTTGCCCAGGCGGCCGGCGGCCACCATCTCCTCCAGCAGGGGCGGCGGCGCGAACCTGTCCCCGTACGCGGCCTGGAGGGTGCGCGCGATGTCCAGCCGCACGTCCAGCCCGACCAGGTCGGTCAGTTCCAGCGGGCCGACCGGGTGCCGGTAGCCGAGCACCATCGCCTTGTCGATGTCGGCGGGGCTGGCCACCCCGTCCGCGACCATCCGGATCGCCTCCAGCCCGAGGGTGACCCCGAGCCGGGAGGTGGCGAAGCCCGGCATGTCGCGTACGACGACGGGGTCCTTGCCCAGCCGGCCGGCGAGCGCGACCGCCTCGGCGGTGGTCTCCGCCGCGGTGGCCGGGCCGACCACCACCTCCAGCAGGGCCATCGCCCAGACCGGGTTGAAGAAGTGCAGCCCGAGGAAGCGCTCCGGCCGTGCCAGCCCCTCGGCCAGCGCGGCGATCGGGATGCTGGAGGTGTTGCTGCCCAGCAGCGCCGGCCGCAGCGCCTCGGCGTCGCGCAGCACCGCCCGCTTCAGCTCCGGCCGCTCCGGTACGGCCTCCACCACCACGGCCGGCTCCTCGGCGACCTCGGCGAGCCCCGCCCGCAACGTCACCCGCTCCCGGTTCGTCGCGGCCCGGTCGGCGCTCAGCTTGCCGCGGGCCACCGCCCGGTCCCACAGCTCCCCGAGCCGCTCGACGGCCGCCGCGCCCCTGGCCCGGTCCACTTCGACCAGTTCGACGGCGTGCCCGGCCCCGGCCGCCACGTACGCGATGCCGAGCCCCATCGTGCCGGCCCCGACGACGACAAAGCGGTCGCTCATGACGCCTCCCTGTCTCCGGTGGCGGCCCGGGGTTGACCCGCGCTCCGCCACCCGCTCCACTCGCTCATGGGCCGACCCTATGCAGCGGCGATCTCCCCGGCATGCGTGGGGGCGCGGCGGATCGGGTACCACGGCCCTCAACCGAGGGAAGGACGGCAGATGAGCCAGGCACCGGAGACCGTGCACACCGCGGACGCGGCGGAGACCGTGGAGACCCGCGGGGACGAGCGGGTCGACCTGCTGCGCGCCGACACCAACAACGACGGCCGCACCGACGTCTGGGTGGCCGACACCGACGGGGACGGCAAGCCCGACCTGTTCCAGTTCGACACCGACCACGACGGCAAGGTGGACATCACGATGGTCGACCTCGACGAGGACGGCACCCCGGACGAGGTGGTCGACGGCGACGGCGGCCTGCCGCCCGAGCAGCTGCCCCCGACCGTCCAGGTCTGAGACCCCCGCCGGGTTCCCGCTTCCGGCGGGAACCCGGCGTTCCCGTGCGCGGCTCCGCCGTCCGGCCGCCCCGGCCGTCAGCCGGCGAGACGCAGGGTGGCCAGATAGTACGGTGCGTCCCGATCGTCCACGTCGGTGATTCGCCAGCCGCTGCCCCGGACCAGTTCGGCCAGCTCGTCGGGGGAGCAGACCAGGTAGTCGAACCACTCGGTGCCCAGCTCCCGGTAGCGCAGCCGGAGCCGGAGTTGCCCACCGAACCGGCCCCGGCGCCGGTTGCGCTCGTGGTAGCCCGTCTGCACCGGGTCCCGGGTGCCGTACGGGTCGGTGCCCTGGGCGATGATCTGGGCCCCCGGCCGGGCCAGCGCGGCGAGCGCGGCCAGCAGGGCCGGTGCCCCCTCCCGCCCCTCCAGCAGGCCGACGTTGTTGCCGAGCAGCAGGATGGTGTCGTACCGGCGGCCGTCCGCGACGTGCGCGGCGGCCGTGCCGTGCACCAGCTCGCGTACGCCCCGGTGGCGGCAGACCGCCAGCGCCCCGGCCGAGGTGTCCAGCCCGGTGACGGGCACGCCCCGTTCCTGGAGCAGCAGCGCGATCCGGCCGGCCCCCACCCCCAGGTCCAGGGTCACGCCCCGGACCTGGTCCACGGCCCGGTGGTCGTACGGCTGCCAGTCCGCCGGCCCGTCCAGGTAGTGCGCGGCGGGTGCGCCGTTGATGAGCCCGTCGTCCCGCTCGATGATCTCGATGACCGGTCGCGGCAGCCGCCCGCCGGCCAGCGGCCGGGGGCCGATCCCGGTGGCCACGGCGTACGCGTCGCGCAGCATCTCCCCGAACACGTCACCGATCTGTGGCTCCGCCGTCACGGGCTTCACGCTATCCGGCCGGTCAGTCAGCCGCGCCGGCCGTATCCTGGCGGAGTGACCACCCTGGATCGCCTCGGCGCGGAGAAGTACATCCTGCTCACGACCTTCCGAAAGGACGGTCGGGCGGTGCCGACCCCGGTCTGGGCGGTGCGTGACGGCGACGCGCTGGCGGTGTGGTCGGCGGCGGACGCCGGCAAGGTGAAGCGGATCCGGCGCAGCGGCGACGTCACGGTGGCCCCGTGCGACGTCCGTGGCCGGCCGCACGGCGAGGCGGTCGCCGCCCACGCAACCCTCTGCGACCCGGCCGGCACGCGGCGGGTGCGCGACCTGATCAAGCGGAAGTACCGGCTGATCGGGCGGCTCAGCCTGCTCGGCAGCCGGCTGCGTCGTGGCGAGGGCGGCACGGTCGGCATCCGGGTCGCCCTCACGGACCAGTCACCGACCGGCGCCTGATCCGCGCCCACCGTCCGTACGCGGCCGGGTCCAGGCATGACGAAGGGCGGCGGACCAGGTCCGCCGCCCTTCGTTCACGTCTGTTCGACTCTCGGTCAGTCCCCCTGACGCTGCTGAGGGATCTGCCCCTGCAACAGTGCCCTGACCTCCGACTCCCGGTATCGACGGTGGCCACCCAACGTGCGGATGGCGCTGAGCTTGCCCGCTTTCGCCCACCGGGTCACCGTCTTCGGGTCGACACGGAACATCGACGCCACCTCGGCCGGTGTGAGCAGCGGCTCTGGTTCGTGCGTTCGCGATGCCATCGGTCACTCCTCCACATGTATAGACATCAGCCGGGGTCCCGCCGGCCGACGCGTCTCCCATGGTCCGGCTAGTCCCCGATGTCCGACATGGGCCGAACGGCCGAACGTCCCTAGACGGACGGATGAACCATGCCCGATTTATGCGTCTTTTACACGGCAGAAAGTACCTTATTCGGACTCATGATCACGGTTCGTGATGCGTCAACTACGAAGGCGCCTCGACTTGGGGGCGATTCCTGGGCGATTTCGCGTTAATTGCACCGTTCCAGCAACTGCACCGCGCGCCAGCGCGCAACCAGCCTGTCGTACGCCGCCGAGGCCTCCTCGGCCTCGCCCTGGGAGAGACCGGCGAGTCCTTTCGCCACCAGCTCGGGCGAGTCGTCGGCGGCCAGCGTCTCGTCCGACAGCAGCTCGACCAGGCCGCCGTAGTCCAGTTCCACCATCGAGCGGGGGTGGAACTCCTCCAGCCAGCGGGCGGCCTCCTCGACCGCCTCCGTGATCGGCGCGTCGCCGATCGACTTGCGCAGCACCGACAGGGCCCGCGACGACCGACGCCGCGCCTTGGAGATCTCCGTCCGGTAGCGCAGCGCCCGCCGCTCCGGGCGGGTCACGTGGTGCCGCTCCTCGAGCTCGAAGAGCACGAACCAGCGCAGCGGCACGCCCCACGTGGCGGTCTGCTCGTGCACCCGCGGCACGCCGTGTTCCAGCACCCGCGCCCCGCTGCGCCAGTCCTCCACCGCGGCCTTCGCCTGGCCGGCCAGCACCGGCGGGACGAAGGCGTCGGCCAGCACCGGCGGCACCCCGTCGCGCGCGCTCAACGCCGCCTCGGCCACCCGGATGCGCAGGTTCCACGGGCAGACCAGCAGACTCTCGTCGGTCTCCAGGACGTACGCCTCGTCCGGCAGGTCGGGCAGCCTGGTCCAGCCGGCGCCGAGCGCCTCCAGCACCGACGTCCGTTGCCGGCCCGGCCCCTCCACCGGTGCCACCGCCCGCCCCTGCTCGACGTAGCGCCGCCAGTACGACTGGCGATCCCGGTCGAAGGCGGTCAGCGGCTCGTACACGCGCAGGTATGAAGCGAAGAGCGACGGCACGGCGCGATCCTCCCACGAATTGGAACTCGACCGTCGGCGGCGGCGCGATCACGCGCGCCGTGGGCGGCGGCGCGACGTCGGCCGATACTAGGCTCAGCGGCACCGGCAGCATCCCGCCGGCGTTCACAGGTCCGCGTCCCACAAGGGCGCACCCCACACCAGGAGCGAGCCATGGGCGTATTCGCCAGCAACGACGACCCGGGGTCCAGCGGGCACGAACAGGTCGTGTTCTGCCAGGACAAGCAGACCGGCCTGAAGGCGATCATCGGCATCTACTCCACCGCGCTCGGCCCCGCGCTCGGTGGGACCCGGTTCTACCCGTACGCCAGCGAGTCCGACGCCCTCGCCGACGTGCTCGACCTCTCCCGGGGCATGGCATACAAGAACGCCCTGGCCGGGCTGGACCTGGGCGGCGGCAAGGCCGTCATCTGGGGTGACCCCGAGCGGATCAAGAGCGAGGCGCTGCTGCGCGCGTACGGCCGCTTCGTGGAGTCCCTCGCCGGGCGCTACTACACCGCCTGTGACGTCGGCACCTACGTCGCCGACATGGACCTGATCGCCCGCGAGACCTCGTACGTCACCGGCCGCAGCGTCGAGCACGGCGGTGCCGGCGATTCCTCGATCCTCACCGCCTGGGGCGTGTTCCAGGGCATGCGGGCGACGGTCGAGCACGTCTGGGGCACCCCGACCCTGGCCGGCCGGCGGGTCGGCGTGGCCGGCCTGGGCAAGGTCGGCAAGTACCTCGTCGGCCACCTGATCGACGACGGCGCCGAGGTGGTGGCGACCGACGTCAACCCGAAGGCCCTGGAGTGGGTGCGCGCCACCCACCCGCAGGTCGCGCTGGTCGACGACGCCGCCGCGCTGGTCGCCGCCGACATCGACGTGTACGCCCCGTGCGCGCTGGGCGGCGCGCTCAACGACGACACGGTGCCGGTGCTGCGCGCCAAGGTGGTCACCGGCGCGGCCAACAACCAGCTCGCCCACTCCGGCATCGAGAAGCTCCTCGCCGACCGTGGCGTCCTCTACGCGCCGGACTACGTGGTGAACGCCGGCGGCGTGATCCAGGTGGCGGACGAGATCGAGGGCTTCAACTTCGAGCGGGCCAAGCTGCGTGCGACCCGGATCTACGACACCACCAGGGAGATCCTCCGCCTGGCGGACGCCGAGGGTGTGCCGCCGGCGGTGGCGGCGGACCGGCTGGCGGAACGGCGGATGGCCGACGTCGGCCGGCTGCGCACGATCCACCTGCGCTGAGGGCCCCGGGGGCGGAGCGGTCGTTCCGCCCCCGGCCCCGCCGAGCCCCGCGTCCCATTAAGCTGATTTCGTGGCGCTCTGCCCGGTGTCACGGGCGCTCCCGACGTCGCTCCTTACCGGGTACAATCGGTGACGGCTGGATGACCGCGACGCGCGGTGCCGGTCGACGGTAACCCGAGGTGCCGAACGATGGCATCCCCATGTACCGTAAGAGCTACGAGAGATGCCTGACGTCATCGGGGCCCGCCTTCGGGCTGCCCCGCATTCTGTGCGAGGGGGTCGAGCCATGGGGCGCGGCCGTGCTAAGGCCAAGCAGACGAAGGTGGCCCGGGAGTTGAAGTACCACTCCCCGAACACCGACCTCACCGCCTTGCAGCGCGAACTGGCGGGTGCTGGTAAGTCTGAGCACAACTTCGACGACGACTACAAAGAGTATGTCGACGACGATGATGAGGATCACGCGGACGAAGACCCGGATCCCTGGGTACGTCCGCCCCGCTGACCTCCGGTAGCAAGCTGAGCACGCGGTGATCGCCCGCGTGCTCACGCATGTGCCCATCGAAGCAGCGCCAAGCCCGACGATCAGGGGCCTGCCCCGTCCGGAGAACCCTCCGGCCGATCGGCAGGTCCCTGATCACGGTCTGTCTCAGCGGGGACGGTTGTTCCAGTTGTAGAACGTCGGGATGTTCTCGAAGTGGTTCCAGGCGCAGACGGCGCTCGCGCCGTCGCCGCCCGCCACCTCGGCCCGCAGTCGCCGCGCGGCCTCGGCCTCGTGGAGGAGCGCGGTGAGTCCCGGCGCGGCTTCCCGCACCCGGTCGACGACCTCGTCCGGGGCGTCCGCCCTCCGGTCAGGCTGCCGGTGACTGATTGTCTCGGGCATGCTCCAACACTCCCTCCAGTAAGTGGATCTTGCTGTTGCGGCAGTGCGCGGTCTGCGTACCGTCGAAACGCCCCAGCTCGAAGTAGCGGTTGGCCGCGTGGCCGCCGCCGCAGAACCCGAAGTAGGGGCAGGACGAACGGCACGCCTCGACGCCGGCGAGGAACTCACCGACCCAGGGCGTCCGGTCCGCGTCGGCGAGGATCTCGGCCAGCGGGGTGGTCAGCACGTTGCCGCTGCTGAAGTCGCCGTACCGGACATCGGTGAAACCGGCCAGCTCGGGCGAGAGCACGGTCACCGAGCCATCGTGGCCGACGGTCGGGATCGGGTCCAACCGCCGGGGCAGCAGATCGTCGGCGCTGCCGTCCAGCACCGCCGCGGCGTACCGCAGCGACCACTCGACCTCGCGCAGGTGGATCCGGGGCTCCCGACGCCAGGCCGCCACCAGCTCCGCCCAGAAGGCGGTCACCAGCCGGGCGTCGTGGGAGTTGTCGCGGAGGTTGACCCCCTCGGTCTCCTCGATGTTGATGCCGAGCACGTCACAGCCCAGGCCGAGGAAGTAGTCGTACAGCTCGGTGGCCAGTCCCGGCTCGGGCCGACCCACCACCGCCAGCGCCGAGAACGGCAGACCGTGCCGGCGCAGCGCCGACACCCCGCGCAGGATCCGGTCGTACGCGGGCCCGCCGGCCCGGGTGACCCGGTCGCCGTTGCGGTCCCGGGGGCCGTCCACGCTCACGCTCACCCGCACCCCGTGCTCGACGAAGAACGCGCACCAGGCGTCGTCGATCAGCGTGGCGTTGGTCTGCACGTGGTGCTCGACCTCGGGCCCGAAGGGCGCGATCAGCGCGGCCAGATGCTCCCGGCCAGCGGCCAGCGGCTCACCGCCGTGCCACACCACCGAGAACCGCCCCGCCTCTGCCCACGGGTTGACCGACACGGCCACCGCCTCGGCCACCGGCACCGGCATCCGCCGATCGGCCGCCCGGAACGGCAGGTAGCAGTAGGCGCAGTCCAGGTTGCACAGGGTGGTGGGCTGCATGACCACGTACGAGGGGACGGCGGCCAGGCCGCGCATCCCGCTGAACGACTGTCCCCGAGCAGCCATTGCCCTCCTCAGCGCCTGAAGGGCTGTCGGGGAAACCGGGCGGGCGGCCCCGACAGCTTTGAGGGTGGCCCTTCAGGCTAGGCGGCGACGGCCACTCGGGTGAAGCCCTGATCAGGTGCCCGTACGATCACCAGGAGTGTGATCAGCCCCGGGTGTGCTGGCCGATCATCTGCACGTTGCCGGAGCCCTCGATGATCTCGCCGGCCTGCCACGCGTCGACGCCCCGGCCCGTCAGGGTGGCCAGCGCGCGGTCCGCGTCCTCGGCGGAGACGATCGCGAACATGCCGACACCCATGTTGAAGGTCGCCTCCATCTCCGGGTCCTCGATCCGTCCCTTGGTCTGGATCAGGTCGAAGATCGGCTGCGGCTTCCAGGTGGACCGGTTGACCACCGCGTCGACGTGCTCGGGGAGCACCCGGACCAGGTTGCCCGGGATGCCGCCGCCGGTGACGTGGGCGATGGAGCGCACCTCGGCCTCGGCGATCAGCTTGAGGCAGTCCTGCGCGTAGATCTTCGTCGGGGTGAGCAGCTCCTCGCCGAGGGTGCGCTGCCGGCCGAAGTCGTCGATCACCACGTCGAGCCGCATCCGGCCGGCGCCCAGCAGCACGTGCCGCACGAGGGAGTAGCCGTTGGAGTGCAGGCCGGAGGAGCGCATCGCGATGACCACGTCGCCCACCTCGACCCGCTCCGGGTTGAGGATGTCGCTCTCCTCCACCACGCCGACGCCGGTGGCGGAGATGTCGTACTCGTCCGGGCGGAGCACACCCGGGTGCTCGGCCGTCTCGCCGCCCAGCAGGGCGCAGCCCGCGTACCGGCAGCCGTCGGCGATGCCGGCGCCGATCTCGGCGACCTTGTCCGGCACGACCTCGCCGGTGGCGATGTAGTCGAGCAGGAAGAGCGGCTCGGCGCCACAGGCCACCAGGTCGTCGACGACCATCGCGACCAGGTCGATGCCGACCGTGTCGTGGATGTCCATCTGCTGCGCGATCACCAGCTTGGTGCCCACACCGTCCGTGGACGAGGCCAGGATCGGGTTCTTGTACTTCTTCGTGTCCAGCCGGAACAGGCCGGCGAAGCCGCCCAGGTCACCCATGACCTCCGGGCGCCGGGTCTGCTTCACCTTCGACTTCAGCAGCTCGACCGCGCGGTCGCCCGCCTCGATCGAGACCCCGGCGTCCGCGTACGAGACCGAGCGTTTGCGCCCCTGGCGGCCGGTGCCGGCCGTCCAGGGCTGGCGGTCTCCACCGGCGCCGGTCGGGCTGCTTCCTGCGCCGCTGCGCTCGGACACGTGCGTCACGGTTCTCCCCTTTGTTTCTGGCGCCGCCCCGGCCGTCGACCGGGCCCGCGCCGGGTGGTGCTACGGGCGGTGTGTGGTCACGCCGCCCGGAGTGGCGACGAGCGAGGCGGTGTTCTGCTCCGGGGTGTCGGGCGCCTCCGCGACGACCCGCCGGCCCACCCCTTCGAGCACGTGCTTGCCGATCAGGTTGCCGGCGGGCAGTTCGATCGGGTACTCCCCGTCGAAGCACGCGCGGCACAGCCGGGTCTTCGGCTGCTCGGTGGCGGCGATCAGACCCGAGAGCGACACGTAGCCGAGCGTGTCCGCCCCGATGGAGCGCCGGATGCCGTCGTTGTCCAGCCCGTTGGCCAGCAACTCGGCACGGGTGGCGAAGTCGATGCCGTAGAAGCACGGCCAGTTGACCGGCGGCGAGGAGATGCGTACGTGCACCTCCAGCGCGCCGGCCTCGCGCAGCATCCGCACGATCGCCCGCTGGGTGTTGCCGCGCACGATCGAGTCGTCGACCACGACCAGCCGCTTGCCCCGGACGTTCTCCCGCAGCGGGTTGAGCTTGAGCCGGATGCCGAGCTGGCGCAGCGTCTGCGACGGCTGGATGAAGGTGCGCCCGACGTACGGGTTCTTCATCAGGCCGGCGCCGTAGGTGATGCCCGACTCCTCGGCGTAGCCGATCGCGGCCGGGGTGCCGGACTCCGGCACCGGGATGACCAGGTCGGCCTCGACCGGGTGCTCCTTGGCCAGTTGCCGGCCGATCTGCACCCGGGCGGAGTGCACGTTGCGGCCGGCGATGGTGGCGTCCGGGCGGGCGATGTAGACGTACTCGAAGAGGCAGCCCTTGGGCTCCGGGGCGGCGAACCTGCTGGAGCGCAGGCCGTCCTCGTCGATCGCGATCAGCTCGCCGGGCTCGACCTCGCGGACCACGCTCGCGCCGACGATGTCCAGCGCGGCGGTCTCGCTGGCCACCACCCAGCCGCGCTCCAGCCGGCCCAGCACCAGCGGTCGTACGCCGTGCGGGTCGCGGGCCGCGTAGAGGGTCGACTCGTCCATGAACACGAAGCTGAACGCGCCACGCAGCTGCGGCAGCACCTCCAGCGCCGCCGCCTCGACCGACAGGTCCGGGCGGCTGGCCAGCAGCATCGTCACCAGGGAGGTGTCGTTGGTCGAGCCGTCGGCGACCAGGCCGCGTTCGGCGACCTCGCGCTGGAGCTCGGCGGTGTTGACCAGGTTGCCGTTGTGGGCCAGCGCGATGGTCGTGCCGGACGTGGTGGACCGGATGGTCGGCTGGGCGTTCTCCCAGGTCGAGCCGCCGGTGGTGGAGTAGCGGGCGTGCCCGATCGCCACGTGCCCGCGCAGGCTGGCCAGGGTCGGCTCGTCGAAGACCTGGGCGACCAGGCCGAGATCCTTGTAGACCACCACGCCCGAGCCGTCGCTGACCGCGATGCCCGCGGCCTCCTGACCACGGTGTTGCAGGGCGTACAGCCCGAAGTAGGTCAGGTTGGCGACCTCCTCCCCGGGCGCCCAGACGCCGAAGACGCCACACGCGTCCTGCGGGCCTGGTCGTTGGGGATCAAGGTCGTGGCTCAGCCGGCCGTCGCCTCGGGGCACCTGCGCTCCCTCATGCTGGTCTGGACCGGCCTTGCGGAATCACGCGGGGGGCGGATCCGCACTCCTCGGCCGGGACCACTGTCGTCGCCTGACAGTGTACGCGAATCAGTGTCGACACAGAAAGTCACGATCCGGCTCCCTTCCGTCACCGCTCGATACGCATCGCCGCAGCTAGAGCGGCAGGTACGCGGAGAGATCCGCCCGGATTCCGCTCACCCGAACGCGACCCTGGGTGATCGCTTCGCCCCAGTCGAGCCGCCCGGTGGCCACCGCCAGCCAGGTCCCGGGCTCCATCTCGACGACGTTTGCGGGGGTGCCACGGGTGTGTCGGGGACCGGGAATGCACTGAACTGCACCGTAAGGTGGGACACGCACCTCCACCGATCGGCCGGGGGCGCGCTCCGCGAGGACGGTCAGGAGGGCACGGACCGCCTCCCGAAGAACCGGGCGGTCGGGCGTACGCCCCTCGTCGAGCGCCGACAACGCCGCCGCGACCGCGGCGGACTTAATGTGCGGAGAGGACACGACGGGACGATACGGCCCGAGCACACCTCGACTGACGCTGGCCCTGGGTCGCGCGGATCCGGTCAGACAAGGCATAGTTGCCGACGGCGTATTCGTACCGTGATGATCCCCGGCCCGGCGCCCCGCCGCCGAGGGAAGTCAGTCCGGAAGGCGGTGGACGTGTCAACACACCGACGTGCCTGGAAGCAGCGGGCGGGTGTGGTCGTGGCGCTGGTTGTCGGCGCCCTGCTCGCAGCCCCCGCCACACCAGCCCTGGCCGCCGACCCCGGAGTACAGATCACGGGCCTGTCGTCGGGCACCTTGACCCCCGGCCAGCGGGCCACGTTGTCGTTCCGAATCACGAACAACAACATCAAGCTGCCCCCGGACAACTCGGACTCCGTCAACGTCAAGGTCGGCGCGTCCTTCGGTGAGCTCACCTGTGACGGTCGATGCGACTTCACCGACGAAATCGGTCGTGGGGATTCGAAGACCTACACCGTCACGCTGGTGGCCGGAAACGTCGCAGCCGGTGACACGAAGTCCGGAAAGGTCCAGATCACCGCGAGCCTCCAGGGCGAGTCGGGCAGTGCTGACCGAGACATCACTGTGCGTGGCGCGCAGGAGCAGCAGACTCAGACCGTCAAGTCGGTGTCCGGCAAGGTGGTCGCCCAGGCCAACGGCAAGGCCGTGCCGAACGCCGTGGTCATGCTCCAGGACGGCGCCGGCAAGAAGATCGACACGGTCAGCGACGACAACGGCAACTTCCGCTTCAGCGGCAGCAGTGAGAGGCCGATCGCGCCCGGCCAGCTCCTCATCGGTGCCAGCGTCGGTACGGTGTACGCCACCAAGAGTTTCGACGCGTCCGCCGGGCAGAGCATCACCGGCCAGCGCATCACCCTGGCGATCAAGGTCGAGACGACCCCGAGCGCGACCCCCTCGGCCAGCGAGGAGCCCCTTCCCACCGACGAGCCCGTCGACGAGACTCCCGAGGCGACCGGCGACGCGACCCCGGGTGCCGCGGCCAACGCCGGCAACGAGAGCTCCGACGGCATGGGGAACTGGCTGTTCATCCTGCTCGGCGGCCTGCTGGTCGCCGCTGGTGTCGGCACCATCGTGCTGCTCTGGATGCGGCGTAAGGACAACGGTGACGAGGCCGACGACGACGCCCCGGCGGGGGCCGGCGCGGTTCCGGCGGCGCGCGGGGCGTTCCGGGGTGCGGACGACCAGACCCGGGTGGTCAACCGCGTCGGTGCCGCACCGGATCCGACGATGGTGGGCGGCGCCGCGCTCAGCGACGCCCCGACGATGATGCAGCGCCCCGTGGTCGACGACGTGCCGCCGGACCCGTACGGCGCTCCCCCGCAGCCCTACGGCGCGGCGGGCAACCAGCAGGACTGGGGCGGCAGCGGCTACGGCGACGAGCCGGCCGGCGCGGGTGGCTACGGCGGTGCCGGCTACGGCAACGCGCCGGCCTCCGGTGGCGGCTACGGCAGCGGTGGCTACGGCAACGCGCCCGCCTCGGGCGGCGGCTACGGCAGCGGCGGCTACGGCAACGCCCCTGCCTCGGGTGGCGGCTACGGCAGCAACGACTACGGCGCTCCGGCAGGTGCCGCCGGCTACCCGCCGGCGGGCGGCGGGCGGGGCCACGGCGAGCGCTACGACGAGCCGACGGGCCGCTACACCGGCGACGCCACCCAGTACCCGGCCCCGGCCGACCCGTACGCGACCGGTGTCTACCAGCCGGAGCAGGGTCAGGGCTACGGCCAGTCCGAGACCGGGGCGTACGGCCGGGGTGGCGAGCCGACCGGCGGCTACGACCAGCAGGGCTACGACCAGCGGGGTGGCTACGGTCAGGAGCCCGCGCCCCGCGGCGGCTACGGTCAGGGTGGCGGCTACGACCAGCCCACCTCGTACGACAACCAGGGTGGCTACGGTCAGGGCGGCTACGGCCAGGAGCCTCCGCAGCAGCGCGGCGGCTACGACAACCGTGGTGGTTACGACGACCGTGGCGGTTACGGCCAGGGCGGTTACGGCCAGCAGGGCGGCTACGACGAGCCGCAGGCCGGTCGCGGTCGGCCGGACGGCCCGCCGCAGCAGCAGGACCGGGGCGGTCGCCGGCTGGACTGGCTGGACGACTGACCGCTCGGGGCATACTCCGACGACAGCAACACGGCGAGGGTCGTCCGGGAACTCCGGGCGGCCCTCGCTGCTGAGGGCGGGGCGGCGGGAACCGTCAGGCGGCGGAGAAGACGCCCTGACGCAGCACCGGGACCACGTCCGAGACGCCGACCCGGGCGGCGACCTCCACGTCCTCGGCGAAACCGCCCTCGACGAGCTCGCGGCCGGACACGCTGCCGCGTACGGCGGCGGGCACGTCAGGAGTGCTGGCGAGCGCGGCGAGCGTCACGGCCGCCTCCACGGAGAGAGCACCGGGAACGCCCGACAGGGCGTCCAGCACGCTGGCCGCCCCGAGCTGATCCTCGACGGAGGGGCGAAGGGAGCCGTCCGGCCAGCGCTCGCCCGAGGCGATGACGCCGATCGGCGCGTCCGTCGAGCCGTACCCCTGATGGGTCAGCCAACGGCCGACGGCGCGCGCGTTGCGCAGGCAGGCCGCCACCACCGGCAGCCCGGTGGCGCTGGCCGCCGCGCTGATCGCCGACCCGTTCGGCGACGGCAGCACGAGATCGGCGACGACCGGCGCGGTGGTCAACGCCGCCGGCGAGAGTGACCACGGATGATCCGGGGTCGTCTGCCGGCGGCCCACCGCGGCGACCGCGCCGACCCGCCGCGCGTAGTCGGCCGCCTGCTCGCCCCACGGGAACGGGTGCACCCGCATGCCACGCCCGACCGCGACGTCCACGGCGGTGGTGAACGACAGCACGTCCACCACCACCAGCACCGCACAGACCCGGCCGAGCTCCGCCGCCCCCGTCAGCCCCCAGTCGAACCGGGCGCCGGAACCGGGTTGGGCGTGAACGGCCGTGGCCAACGCCTCAGCGCTGACCGGACTCGGTGTCGCCGGACTCGGGAGCCGACGCCTCGCCGGTCCCGGCCGGCCCGTCGGCGGCTTCGGCCGCCGGCTGCTCCGGGCCGGGTGCGACGGTCTCGGCCGGGGCCACCGGCTCGACGGCACCGGTCGGCGGGACCGGCGCGGCCGACGCGATCGGCTCGGCCGCTACGGCCGCCGGATCCACCGGCGCCACCTCGGCCGGCTCGGCGACGGGCAGCGGCACGGCCTCGACCGCACCCGCCACCCCGGCGGCCGGCGCGGGCACCTCGACGACCCCCGCGCCCCCGAAGAGGCGCGGCAGCGTCTCGCCGTGCGCGGCACGCAGCTCGTCCAGGCCGATCCGGAACTGGCCGTGCACCTCAAGCGCACCGCCGGTCGGGTCGGTGACGCCGATCAGCTCGAACGGCACCCCGCGCTCGGCGCACAGGGCGGTGAACGCCTTCTCGTGGCCGCGCGTCACCGAGACCAGGACCCGCCCGGCGGACTCGCTGAACAGGTAGACGAACGGCATCGAGCCGCCGTCGAAGCGCTCCGGCACCGCGACCCGGGCACCGACGCCGCGCCGCAGGCAGGACTCCACCAGGCTCTGCGCGAGGCCGCCGTCGGAGAGGTCGTGCGCGGAGCTGAGGTGCCCGACCCGCGCGGCCTCCGCCATCAGGTCGGCCAGCAGCCGCTCGCGGCCGAGGTCGACCTGCGGGGGTACGCCGCCGAGGTGCTCGTGGGTGACCCAGGCCCACTCCGAGCCGGAGAGCTCCACGTGCGTCTCGCCGAGCAGGAAGATCTGGTCGTGCTCGCCGCCCGGCCGGGAGGCGAAGCCCATCGGCACCCGGTCTGCCACGTCGTCGAGCACACCGAGCACACCGACCACCGGGGTCGGGTGAATCGGCGCCGCGCCGGTCTGGTTGTAGAAGCTGACGTTGCCACCGGTGACCGGGATGCCCAGTTCGGCGCAGCCGTCGGCCAGGCCGCGGACGGCCTCGGCGAACTGCCACATCACGCCCGGGTCCTCCGGCGAGCCGAAGTTGAGGCAGTTGGTGACGGCGATCGGCTTCGCGCCGGTGACGGCGACGTTCCGGTACGACTCAGCCAGGGCGAGCTTCGTGCCGTGGTAGGGGTCGAGCCGCGCGTACCGGCCGTTGCCGTCCACCGACAGCGCCACGCCGAGCCCGGTCCGCTCGTCGATCCGGATCACGCCGGAATCCTCCGGCTGGGCGAGCACCGTGTTGCCCAGCACGTACCGGTCGTACTGCTCGGTGACCCAGGCCTTGTCGGCCAGGTTGGGCGACGCGATCATGCGCAGCACGGTCTCGCGCAGCGCCTCCGGGTCGGCCGGCCGGGGCAGCGTCTCCGCGCGGTCGGCCTGAAGCAGGATCAGGTCGGCCGGCTCGCGCATCGGGCGGGCGTAGACGGGACCGTCGTCCACCAGCGAACCCGGCGGTACGTCCACCACCAACTGGTCGCGCCAGGTGATCAGCAGCCGGCCAGGCTGCCCATCCGGCGTCGGCGGGGTGACCTCGCCGATCGCGGTCGCCCAGACGCCCCACTTCTCGGCGGTCTTGAGCACCCTGTCGAGCTTCTCCGGCTCGACGACCAGCAGCATCCGCTCCTGGGACTCGCTGGCCAGGATCTCGTGCGGCTCCATCGAGGGCTCGCGCAGCGGCACCCGCTCCAGCAGGACGCGCATGCCGGTGCCGGCCGCCGCGGCGGTCTCGGTCAGGGCGCAGGTCAGGCCGGCGCCGCCGAGGTCCTGGATGCCGACGACCAGCTGGGCGTCGTAGAGCTCCAGGCAGGCCTCGATGAGCAGCTTCTCCATGAACGGGTCGCCGACCTGCACCGACGGGCGGCGCTGCTCGCTGCCCTCGTCGAAGGTGGCGCTGGCCAGCACCGACACGCCGCCGATGCCGTCCCGGCCGGTCTTGGCGCCCATCAGCACGACGACGTTGCCGGGGCCGGCGGCGGCCTTGTTCTGCAACCGGTCGACCGGCAGCACGCCGAGGCAGAGCGCGTTGACCAGCGGGTTGCCCTGGTAGCACGGGTCGAAGACGACCTCGCCACCGATGTTCGGCAGGCCCAGGCAGTTGCCGTAGCCACCCACGCCGGCGACGACGCCGGGCAGCACCCGGGCGGTGTCGGGGTGGTCGGCGGCGCCGAAGCGCAGCGGGTCCATCACCGCGACCGGGCGGGCGCCCATGGCGAGGATGTCCCGGACGATGCCGCCGACGCCGGTGGCCGCACCCTGGTAGGGCTCGACGAAGCTCGGGTGGTTGTGCGACTCGACCTTGAAGGTCACCGCCAGCTCGTCGGAGACCTGCACCACGCCGGCGTTCTCACCGATGCCGGCGAGCAGCCGGTCGCTCGGCGGGGCCTTCTCGCCGAACTGACGCAGGTGCACCTTGCTCGACTTGTAGGAGCAGTGCTCGCTCCACATGATCGAGTACATCGCCAGCTCGGCCTGGGTGGGCCGCCGGTCGAGGATCTGCCGGATCCGCTCGTACTCGTCGTCGCGGAGCCCGAGCTCGGCGTACGGCTGGAGCTCACCGGGGGTGCCCTCGGCGCGCGGCACGGTGTCCAGGCTGTCGGCCCAGTCTGCGGTCGCCGGGCCGGGACGCCCGGCCGGCGGCGCGGCGGCGGCCGGACGCGGCTCCACCGGCTGCGCCGGGGCGGCCGGGAAGGCCTCCGGGTTCTCCCGTACCTCGTCCGGATGGCTGGTCATGACCTCTCCTCGCTGCGCTCGCGTCCGCCCGACGGGCGGGTGAGCCGACCGATGATGCCGCGCACGGTCACGCCGGCGCCCCCACCAGGTGCTTGAGCACCGAGGTGAAGAAGCCGAGACCGTCCAGGGAGGGGCCCGTGAGCGCCTCCACCGCGTGCTCGGGATGCGGCATGATGCCGACCACGTTGCCGGCGGGGTTCGTGATCGCGGCGATGTCGCGCTGCGATCCGTTGGGGTTGCCACCGACGTAGCGGGCGACCACCCGGCCCTCGGCTTCGAGCTGGTCCAGCGTCGCGGTGTCGGCGACGTAGCAGCCCTCACCGTTCTTGACCGGGATCAGCACCTCCTGGCCGGGCTGGAACGCGTTGGTCCAGGCGGTGCCGACCGACTCGATGCGCAGGATCTGGTCACGGTTGCGGAAGTGCAGGTGCTGGTTGCGGGTGAGCGCGCCGGGCAGCAGGTGGGCCTCGCAGAGGATCTGGAAGCCGTTGCAGATGCCGAGCACGGGCAGGCCGCCCCGGGCCGCGTCCACGATCGTCTCCATCACCGGGGCGAACCGGGCGATGGCGCCGCAGCGCAGGTAGTCGCCGTAGGAGAAGCCGCCGGGCAGGACGACGGCGTCCACCCCGTGCAGGTGCGGGTCACCGTGCCACAGGCGGACCGGTTCGGCGCCCGCGATCCGGACGGCCCGGGCCGCGTCCCCGTCGTCCAGCGAGCCGGGGAAGGTGACCACACCGACCCGGGCGGTCACGAGCGGGCGTCCGCGGTCTCGTCGGCCTCGGCCATGCGGACCGTGAAGTCCTCGATGACCGGGTTGGCGAGCAACTTGTCGGCGATCTCGCGGGCCCGGTCCAGGTCCGGTTCACCGGTGAATTCGATCTCGATCCGCCTGCCGATCCGAACCGAGGCGACGTCGCTGACGCCGAGCCGGGGCAGCGCGTTTGCGACGGCCTGGCCCTGGGGATCGAGGATCTCGGGCTTGAGCATGACGTCGACGACGACGCGAGGCACTGGGCACTCCTGACTGTGTACGCAGTTGGGTGCCGACCCACAACGGGCGAGCGCAGCCAGCCTACCTGGCAGATACCGCCTCGGACGCACCGGCCGGACGCAGTTCAGGCGATGATCGGCATTCCGACGCGGGGGACCGGGGACCGATGCGGGTTCGTTGCGATCCCGATGCGTTTCCGTTGCCGACCGGCCCGTTTCGCCCCGCTCCGTCGGACCGCGGCGCAGCCCGCCCGCCGGGTCCGCCATACCTTCTGATCCATCACTTTCGATGAAGCTCTTGTGAACGACATCTCAGCGGCTCTACCGTACATCGTCGTACGTCGATCGGACGTCCTCGGCTGCCGGACCACCCCGCCCGCCGGCCGACAGCTCGACCCGGTGAACCCGGGCCCCGTCCCCGAAGGAGCCCCCATGCGCATCCGATCCATGGTCGCGGTGCTGGCCACCGCAGCGGCCGGCCTGCTCGGCGCCAGCTCCGGCGCCCTCGCCGCCCCCGCCGGCCCGCAGCCCATCATCGGCGGCGGCACCGTCTCGTCAGCCCCGTGGGCCGCCGCCGTGCTCAGCAACGGCTCGTTCACCTGCTCCGGCACCATCATCGCGCCGCAGTGGGTGCTCACCGCCCGGCACTGCGTCAGCGGCACGATGTCCGTCCGGGTCGGCAGCGTCAACCGCACCTCCGGCGGCCAGACCCGCACCGTCAGCGCCACCTACAGCCGGTACGACCTGGCGCTGATGCGGCTGTCCAGCTCCGTCAGCACCTCGTACGTCACGCTGGCCAACAGCAACCCGCCGATCAACTCCACCAACTCGATCTACGGCTGGGGCATGACCTGCTACAGCGGCTGCTCGGCCTCCACCCAGCTCAAGACCGCGTCGGTCCGGGTCACCAGCAACAGCGCCACCGACGCGTACGGCGGGCAGGCCATCCGGAGCACCCGGATCAACGGCAACGCCTGGCGGGGCGACTCGGGCGGCCCGCAGTTCTACAACGGCGCGCAGGTCGGCGTCGCCTCCACCGCCGACGGCCAGAGCATCCAGAACTACGGCAGCGTCGCGTACAACCGGGCCTGGATCACCCAGACGGCCGGTGTCTGACGGTTAGCGCCACGGCAGGCGCGGATGGTCGGCGACGTGCCGGCCGTCCGCGCCGCGTCGTTTTGCAGCATCCGATCAGGTGAACAAGGCTCGCGATCTGGCGCGGGCCCACCCTGACAGCATCGGAAACGTGCTGGTCGTGACGACGGAGCAACTACCCGGGTACGAGATCCGCCAGATCCTCGGCGAAGTGGTGTCGTCGATGGCCAGGACGCGGAACCCGTACCGCGAGGGGGTCAAGAACCTGCGCGGGGGCGCGTACGACCCGATGGCGCCCGACAACCTCACCAGGTGGCGTACGGACTCGGTGGCCCGGCTCGGCGAGGAGGCCCGCCGCCTCGGCGCGAACGCCGTGGTGGGGATGCGCTTCGACAGCCGCGACTGCGGCGAGATGTGGATGGAGATCTGCGCGTACGGCACGGCAGTGATCGCGGTCGCCAAGATGCCGGACGTCATGCCGCCCGACCAGCCGATGGTCGCCGCGGACACCGCACACGATCCCGCCTTCGCCGAGTCCCCGGGCGGCATCGCCGAACCGGCGAGCGCCCCCAACCTCCGCACGGCAGCCGAAACCCCCACCCGCGACACCTGACCACCCACCCACCCACCCCACCCCACTCCCACCCCCCAGCCCGGGTGATCATGAGGTTGGCCGTGGATCCTGAGATCGACTTCGCCGCCAACCTCATGATCAACCCTGGGGGTGGGGGGTGGGTGGGGTGGGTTCAGAGGATGGGGGGTGGGGTGTAGGTGGCGGCCTGGGGGTGGGCGGTCACCACGGCGGTCACGCGGCGGGCGACGGCCTCGATCTGGGCGGGGGCGGCGCCGACGAAGGCGGTGCGGTCGGCGACGAGGGCATCGATCTCGCCGCGGGTCAGGCCCAGGCGGCCGTCCGCCGCGAGGCGGTCGAAGAGGTCGTTCTCGGGAGCGCCCTTCTCGCGCATCGCCAGGGCCACCGCGACCGCGTGCTCCTTGATCACCTCATGGGCGACCTCGCGGCCGACGCCGCGCCGGACCGCCGCCACCAGGATCTTCGTGGTGGCCAGGAACGGCAGGAAGCGCTCCAGCTCGCGATTGATCACCGCCGGGTACGCACCGAACTCGTCCAGCACGGTGAGGAACGTCTGGAACAGCCCGTCGGCGGCGAAGAACGCGTCCGGCAGGGCGACCCGGCGGACCACCGAGCAGGAGACGTCCCCCTCGTTCCACTGGTCGCCGGCCAGCTCGCCCACCATCGACAGGTAACCCCGGATGATCACCGCGAAGCCGTTGACCCGCTCGCTGGAGCGGGTGTTCATCTTGTGCGGCATCGCGCTGGAACCCACCTGCCCCGGCTTGAAGCCCTCGGTCGCCAACTCCTGGCCGACCATCAGCCGGATCGTGGTCGCCAACGACGACGGCGCGGCGGCGACCTGAGCCAGGGTCGAGAGCACCGCCAGGTCGATCGAGCGCGGGTAGACCTGACCGACGCTGTCGAGCACCCGGGAGAAGCCGAGGTGCCCGGCCACCCGGCGCTCCAGCTCCGCCACCCGGTCGGCGTCGCCGTCGAAGAGGTCGAGCTGGTCGGCGGCGGTGCCCACCGGCCCCTTGATGCCGCGCAGCGGGTACCAGTTGATCAGGTCGTCCAGCCGCTCGTACGCGATGAGCAGTTCCTCCGCGGCCGACGCGAAGCGCTTGCCCAGCGTGGTGGCCTGCGCCGCGACGTTGTGCGAGCGGCCGGTCATGACCAGGTCGGAGTGCTCGACGGCGAGCCGGGCGAGCCGGGCCAGCGTGGCGACCACCCGGTCGCGGACCAGCTCCAGCGAGCGGCGCACCTGGAGCTGCTCGACGTTCTCGGTGAGGTCCCGGGAGGTCATCCCCTTGTGCACGTGCTCGTGCCCGGCGAGCGCGCTGAACTCCTCGATCCGGGCCTTCACGTCGTGCCGAGTGACCCGCTCCCGCTCGGCGATCGAGGCCAGGTCGACCTGGTCGAGCACCCGCTCGTACGCCTCGACCACACCGTCGGGCACGGGGATGCCGAGGTCGCGCTGGGCCCGGAGCACGGCGAGCCAGAGCCGCCGCTCCATCCGGATCTTCTCCTCCGGTGACCAGAGGGCGACCAGCTCGGGTGAGGCGTACCGGTTGGCGAGCACGTTCGGGATCGTCACGTACCTCAGTCTTTCATGCCACGGACGCGGCCCCGACGAGGACGTCCGGCCGCTCACCAGCGGCGACAGCCGGAAGGTCGCCGGCCGGTGGCACGCACACCACCCACCGGCGACCTCCCGCTGACGTCCTACCGGGCAGCCAGGGCAACCGCTGGATCGAACGCGACGGCCCGCTGCTCGCGCGGGTGGTGGACGACCCGGGGGCCGTCCACGACCGCGTCGACCAGCCAGACTACTTCCCGGGGAGGGCCACGGCCGGATCGAGTGCGATGGCCTTCTGCTGCTCGGCGGTCAGCGCGAACGCGTCCTCGGAACCGGAGCTGTGGGACACCCAGACCGCGGAGCCGTCCTTCCGCCGCACCTGCACGTTCCGCTCGCTACCGCCGGTCCTGTTGGTGGTGATCCGCCACCGTTCGCCGTTCGGCCCCTCGCCGGTCGTGCAGCTGTACGTCTTGGACGGTGGGCCGCAGGTCAGGTCACCGCCGAGGCCGGAGTCCTTTCGCCAGATCTGCACCGAGAAGAGCCCGCTGCGCCCGTTGACCGCGACAAATGCCTGGCCCCAGTACTCGTCGATGCTGTTGTCGCCGCCGGAGCCCGTCCACGCATCCTCCAGGGCGGCTTCGGCGCCGCCCGCCTTGACGCCGGGGGCCTGGGCTCGCAGGGCGGCGAAGACCGCCTTGTCGATCTGCTTCTGGACGCCCGGGGCGCTCGACTCGTCTGGCCTCCGCTCCAGCGGCGGTCGCACCGTCGCGCCGGGGGGCAGGGGGCCGAGAGCCACGGCAGGGTCGGACGCCACGGCGGTCATCTGCTCGGCGGTCAGTGGCAGTTCGCCCTGCCCCGGTTCGTTGTACACCCGCATGGTGACCAGGGTGCCGTTCCGCCGGAGCAGCTCGATGTTCAGTTGGTGCTCCCCCTTCCGGTCCTTCGCCTTGGCGTCGATGAAGGTCCGTTCGATGGTCCTGACCTGCGCGCCGTCCGGGCCGGTGGACTCCGCGCACGCATAGTGCAGCAGATCCGAGGGCCGCTTGTCCTCGCAACGGCCCCGGGCGAAGATCTCCTCGCCGATCCGCCAGACCACCATGCTCGTCTTGGCGGTCGAACCGCCGACGCCGACGGTCGCCCACATCGAGTAGTTCTCCAGCGTGGTCTGCGGACTGGCCCCCTCCTCCAGCTTCGGGATGTTCGGGGAGGCGGACTCCGGCCAGGTGAGGTTGGGCACCTCGCGGACGAGGGCGGCTACGAGGGCGTCCTCCAGACGTTTCGCGTCCTCCGGGGTGCCGGCCGTGGTGGTGATCGTCGGTACCACCGCTGGTGATACCGCCGGCACGATGTTCGAGGGGGTCGGTTCGGGCAGCAGGGTCATCGTGAGAGTGACCGCCAGCACGGCTGCCGCGCCCACTCCGGAGGCACCCCAGGCCCGCAGCCGCCCGGCCTTCCGCTGCCGGCTGATCACCCGGTCCACGTCCACCGTCGACACCGGTGCGTCGCCGATCGCCTCGTCGAAAATCTCCCGGTACGTCATGACAGGTCACCACCCGTGGTCGTCGGCCGGGCCAGCAGCAGACGGAGGGCTTCGAGGCCCCGGGCTGTCTGGCTCTTGACCGTGCCGGTGGTGGTGCCGAGGACCTGGGCGGTCTCCTCCACCGACAGGTCGCAGTAGAAACGGAGCACGATGACCGCCCGGCGACGCGCGGGAAGTTGCCCGAGCAACTCCAGCAGCACCGCCCGGTCGAGCATCGAGGGGTCGGGGAAATTGAGGTCCACCCGTTCGGGCAGGTCGTCGGTGACCTTCTCGCGCCGCCACGGCCGACGCCGCTCGTCCAGCCACACGTTGGTCAGGATCCCCCGCACGTACGCGTCCACGTTCTCCGCCGCCCGGACCCGCCGCCAGTGCCGGTACAGCTTCCCGATCGTGATGGAGACCAGGTCGTCGGCGGTGTGCCAGTCCCGGCAGAGCAGGTACGCCATCCGGCGCAGCGGCTCCAACCGTACGGTCACGAACTGCCGGTACTCATCCTCGTCGGCCGGCCTCACGCCGTGGAACCTCTCGTCGAACTCATGCCCAGGGGACGGAGGCACCGTCGAGAAAGGTTGCCCGATCGGCGGAGTTGCCGCCGGTGCTGCGACGCGTCCCCGCGGGACTGCCAAGAGACGGCGGATGCGTCATGATCTGAGTTCTCCGGCCGGTACCGGCCGTCTCCCTTTCTTCGTGAGAGACACCGCATGCGCAGATCCCGCCTTGCCGGGCTCGCGGCGGTCGCGATGATCGGCGGCACACTGCTGACGTCCGCGACCCCCGCCCACGCCGAGACCACCACCATCCACGTCAACAACCTCATCCCCGAAAACTGCGCCGACACCGGCGACGGCACCATCGATCAGCCCTTCTGCACCATCGGAGCGGCCGTCGCCAAGGTCGGCGCCGGCCAGACCGTGAGGGTCGACGGCGGGCCGTACCCGGAACGGGTCACCGTCGCCGCCTCCGGCACGGTGCAAGAGCCGATCACCATCCTTGCGGGCCGGTCCGCCACCGGCGGTCCGGTCGTACTCAGCGGGCCGACCGCAGGCTTCGTCGCACACCACCAGCACCACGTCACCATCCGCGGTTTCCGCATCTCCAGCGCGCTGGAGGCGCCAGCCGTCGACATCCACGACGCCAGCGGCGTTGTCCTCGACGATGTGGGCGTCAGTGCCACGGGGGCATCGACCCAGCCCGCCTTCCGGCTGGCCGGAGTGACCGGGTCGACCGTGCGGAATGTCAGCGGCAGCGGCCCGCGACTCGCCACCGGCCTCTTCCTGGACGCGGCGAGCAGCGGCGCGACCATCACCTCGGCCAGTTTCAGCAACGCCAACGCCGAGGCAGGGGAGGGCGTGGGAATCGACGTCGCGGCCGCCGACACCCGGATCCTCGCCAGTACGGTGACCGGCTTCCGCGGGGCGGCCATCGCTGTCCGGCCGGGTGCGACCGACACCGTGATCGCCAACAGCCAGGTCTACGGCGGCTACGGTGACGGCGTCCAGATCCGGGGCGCGACCGACACCGCCCTCAGCAACAACAACCTGCGGGATCGCTGCCGCAACGGTGTCCGGGTCGACGGCGCGTCCGACCGCGTCTCCGTCCAGAACAACGTGGTCATCAACAACGGCGGCTCGAAGAACACGAGTCTCTGCGAATCGGCCCCGACCGACGGCGTAGAGATCGGGGTGTACGGCGAGTCGCGCGGGAAGACCGTCGTCGACTACAACAACACGGGCCAGTCGCTCGGATACGCCTGGGACCAGCCCATGACCCTGGCGGACTTCCGAGCCGCCTCGGGGCAGGCCGCCCACGACATCCGCGACGCCAACGAGTGGAGCCGGGTCGACTCGGCCAACTCGGCCGCTCCCGGCTTTCCGGCGAAGGACAGGGACGGACGAGGCCGCGGGGACGACCCGTCGAGGGCGAACACGGGAGCCGGGCCGGTCCCCTGGGCCGACCGCGGCCCACGGGAGTCGCTCGCCGCCCCGGTCGTGCTGGCCACCTTCACTCAGGAGCCCGGCACCGGATGGGTCACCGCCGACGCCTCGACCACCAGGGCGGGCTTCACGCCCGTCACGTCCTACCGGTTCGACTTCGGTGACGGGACTGTCGTGACCCAGGCCGGTCCGGTGGCCAGGCACCGGTACGGCCGGCACGGGACGTTCCGGGCCGTCGTCACCGCCACCCTTGAGGACACCATGACGGGGGCCAGGGCGTACAGCGTGAGTTTCCTGCCGCGTGCCGGCACGATCGGTCTCCTGTCCCCGGCCCACCACCGCTACGTCGGTGTCGGCAAGGCGTCGCCACAGAGCCCCACCCTGGCCGCCGACCGCACGACCCTGACGGCGGCCGACGCGTTCGACCTGGTGAACGTCGGCACCAATCAGGTGGCGCTGCTCTCCCACCACACCGGCGCCTACGTCAGCCCCGACCTCACGGCGGTCGACGTCGTCTCCGCGCGTAGTTTCTCCGTGGGCCCGAACGAGACGTTCACCATGACCCGCTACGAGGACGGCAGCTTCAGCCTCAAGGCGTCCAACGACCGGTACGTCAGCGCGTACGGCTCCGGTGGCGTGTTGCGCACCAGCACCTATTCGGTCACCCTGGCGGAGAGGTTCCACCGGGTGAACCTCGCCGACGCCAACCGGTCCCTGCGGCCCGCGATCGTCAAGCAGCTCGTGACCGCCGACACCGCCGCGGCGAAGCCACTGGTCGCCAGCACCCACCTCCTCGGCAGGAACCAGCGGTTCGACATCGTCGATCTCGGCAGTGGCAAGGTCGCCCTGTTCGCACAGGCCAACAACCGCTTCGTCTTCGCGCCGAACGCCGGGGCGCTGCCGCTGGTCAACGCCAGCGGTGCGGTCAGCCCATGGGGGACGTTCACGCTGGTCCGCAACGCGGACGGAACGGTCAGCCTGAAGGCAGCGGTCAACAACCGTTACGTCAGCGCGGGCACGGGGTCGTCGCCACTGACCGCGAACCGCGCCACGATCAGCTTCGGCGAGCGGTTCGTCCTCCGCTGACCCACCAAGCGTCGGCGCCCGGCACGGGTTCCCGTGCCGGGCGCCGACGCGTCTGAGCGGGTCAGCGCTCCAGGATGGCCGTGACGCCCTGCCCACCGGCCGCGCAGATCGAGATCAGCCCCCGGCCGCCGCCCTTCTCGGCGAGCAGCTTCGCCAGGGTCGCCACGATCCGGCCACCGGTGGCCGCGAACGGGTGCCCGGCTGCCAGCGACGAGCCGTTGACGTTCAACTTCTCCCGGTCGATCGTGCCGAGCGGGGCGTCCAGCCCGAGCCGGTCCTTGCAGAACTCGGGAGACTCCCAGGCCGCCAGGGTGGCCAGCACCTGCGAGGCGAACGCCTCGTGGATCTCGTAGAAGTCGAAGTCCTGGAGGGTCAGCCCGGCCCTGGCCAGCATCCGGGGCACCGCGTACGTGGGGGCCATCAGCAGCCCCTCGTCGCCGTGCACGAAGTCGACGGCGGCGGTCTCCGACCAGGAGAACCAGGCCAGCACGGGCAGGTTGTGCTCACGGGCCCACTCCTCGCTGGCCAGCAGCACCGTCGAGGCTCCGTCGGTCAGCGGCGACGAGTTGCCGGCGGTCATGGTCGCCGCCTCGGCGTCGGGCCCCTTCGCGCCGAAGACCGGCTTCAGCGAGCCGAGCTTCTCCAGGCTGCTGTCGGGGCGCAGGTTCTGGTCCCGGGTCAGGCCGAGGTACGGCGTCAGCAGGTCGTCGAAGAATCCCCGGTCGTACGCGGCGGCGAGGCGCTGGTGCGAGCGCAGCGCCAACTCGTCCTGGGCCTGCCGGTCGACCTGCCAGCGCAGCGCGGTGCGGGCGGCGTGCTCCCCCATCGACAGCCCGGTACGCGGCTCCGCGTTGCGCGGGATCTCCGGCCGGAACGGCTGGGTGGGGCGCAGCTTCGCGGCGATCCGCAGCCGCTCGCCGAGGGTGCGGGCACTGTTCAGCTTGAGCAGCGTGCGCCGCATCTCCTCGTTGACCGCCAGCGGCGCGTCGGAGGTGGTGTCCACGCCGCCGGCGATGCCGACGTCGATCTGCCCGAGGGCGATCTTGTTGGCGACCAGGATGGCCGCCTCCAGCCCGGTGCCGCAGGCTTGCTGGATGTCGTACGCCGGGGTGTGCGGGTTGAGCTTCGAGCCGAGCACCACCTCACGGGTCAGGTTGAAGTCCTTCGCGTGCTTGAGCACCGCGCCGGCCACCACCTCGCCGACCCGCTGGCCGGCCAGGCCGAACCGGGCGACGAGCCCGTCCAGCGCCGCGCCCAGCATGTCGGAGTTGGACGCGCTCGCGTACCGCGAGTTGGACCGCGCGAAGGGGATGCGGTTACCGCCGATGACCGCGACCCGCCGGATGCTCTGCACGATCCCGCCTCCTCGAAAGACTTGCCCTGAACCTACTCGCCAGTAGGCTACGCCTATGACCGACAGGTACGCGAGCTTCGTCCGATCGGGGGCCGGCCGCACGCTGGTCAAGCGCCTCGGGCTGCCCGACCCGCCGCGACTGCGCCGGCACACCCCTGGCGACCCCCTGGTCCCCGGCCCCGTCCTGCTCGGCGCCGCCACCGGCGGCCGGCTCGCGGAGCCGGTCGGCAAGGTCCTGACCGCCGCCGGGGTCGAGCTGCGCGATCCCGACGCCACCGGCGACGGGCAGCGGTACGCCGCCCTGGTCTTCGACGCCACCGGCATCACCGACTCCACCGACCTGCGTCAGCTGTACGACTTCTTCCACCCGCACGCCCGGTCGGTGCTGCCCAGTGGCCGGGTCGTCGTGCTCGGCACCCCGCCCGAGGAGTGCGGCTCCCCCCGGGAGGCGACCGCCCAGCGGGCCCTGGAGGGGCTGACCCGCAGCATCGGCAAGGAGTTCGGCCGGGGCGTCACCGCCCAGCTCGTCCACGTCACGAAGGGCCCCGACGACGGCACCTGGACCAGCCTGGAGGCGACCCTCCGGTTCCTGCTCTCGGGCCGGTCCGCGTACGTCTCGGGGCAGGTGGTCCGGGTCGGCGCCGGCACGGCCGGGCCGCCGGCCGACTGGGACCGCCCGCTGGACGGTCAGGTCGTCCTGGTCACCGGGGCGGCCCGGGGCATCGGCGCGGCGCTGGCCCGGGTGCTGGCCCGCGACGGCGCCAAGGTCGTCGCGCTGGACGTCCCGGCGGCCGGGGACGAACTGGCCACGGTCGCCAACGAGATCGGCGGTACGGCCGTCCAGCTGGACCTGACCGCCGCCGACGCCCCCGCCCGGCTCGCCGAGCACTTGGCCGGCCGGCACGGGCGGGTCGACGTGGTCGTGCACAACGCCGGCATCACCCGCGACAGGACCCTCGGGCGGATGGACGCCGACCGGTGGGACTCGGTCATCGACGTCAACCTCTCCAGCCAGGAGCGGATCAACGACGTGCTGCTGGAGCGGGCGCTGATCCCGGCCGGCGGCCGGATCGTCTCGGTCTCGTCGATCGCCGGCATCGCGGGCAACCGGGGTCAGACCAACTACGCCACCAGCAAGGCGGGCGTGGTCGGGCTGGTCGAGTCGCTCGCCCCGGCGCTGCGCGGGCGGCAGATCAGCGTCAACGCCGTGGCGCCCGGGTTCATCGAGACCCGGCTGACGGCGCGCATCCCGCTGGTGATCCGGGAGGCGGGCCGGCGGATGAACAGCATGTCCCAGGGCGGGCTGCCGGTGGACGTCGCCGAGACCATCGGCTGGCTGGCGTGGCCGGCCTCCGGCGCGGTCAGCGGCAACGTCGTCCGGGTCTGCGGCCAGAGCCTGCTGGGGGCGTGATGGCGACGCACGACAACTCCGGGCACCCACCGACGGACGAGGCGACGCACGACCTGCGCGGGCACGCCGGGGCGGGAAGCCGACAGCGCGTCGAGCTGCCCCGGATGCCGGCGGCCGGGGCGCTCTACCGGCGGGCGCTGCTCGGTGCGCTGCCCGGCGTCGGCGGTGGGCGGCAGGCGGCGGGCGTCCCGGCCGTCGAGCTGGCCGTCGGCGGGATCGCCGTCGACCGGACGCACCTGGCCGACTACGACCGGGTCTGCGGCTTTCGGCTCACCGACCGGCTGCCCGCCACGTTTCCGCACGTCATGGGCTTCCCACTGACCCTGCGGCTGATGACCGTCCCGGAGTTTCCCATCCCGCTGACCGGCGTGGTGCACGTCGGCAACCGGATCACCGTGCACCGCCCGATCACCGCCGACGAGACCCTCGACTTCACGACGTACGCGGAGAACCTGCGCCCGCACGACCGGGGGCGGCAGGTCGACGTGGTGCTGGTCGGCCAGGTCGGCGGGGAGGAGGTCTGGCGCGGCGTCTCGACGTACCTCGGCAGGGAGGGCGAGCGGGGCGGCGGCGGTCGGCGCGACCGGGGCGAGTGGTCTCCGGCACCGACCGGTCCGGCCCGCTGGCGGGTCGAACCGCGGGTCGGTACGGACTACGCGCGGGTCTCCGGGGACCACAACCCGATCCACACCTCCCGCCTCGGGGCCCGGCTGTTCGGCTTCCGCCGGCCGATCGCGCACGGCATGTGGAGCAAGGCCCGCTGCCTGGCCGCACTGGAGAACCGGCTGCCGGACGCCTACACCGTCGAGGTGGCGTTCAAGCTGCCGGTGCCGCTGCCGAGCACGGTGAGCTTCAGCCTCCTGCCGGCCGGCGGTTTCGCCCTGCACGACCTGCGCGGCCGACCGCACCTGGCGGGTTCCGTGCGCTGAGGCGCCGCTGCCGAACCCGCGTTCCGGGCTTGGCAGCGGCGCATCCGTGCGCTAAGTTCTTCTCAGAACGAGATGTTCTCAGAATGAGAGAGACATGACTGACGAGCAGGACTTCCTGGCCGCGTACGACCCCCGGGCCTACCCGGCGGTCGCCGTGACCGTCGACGTGGTGGGGCTGACCATCCGGGGCGGCGTACTGCACCTGCTGCTGATCCGGCGGGGCCAGCCGCCCTTCGAGGGGCACTGGGCGCTGCCCGGCGGCTTCGTCCGCCCCGACGAGGACCTGACCGCCGGTGCCCGACGGGAGCTGGCCGAGGAGACCGGGCTCGGCGGCGAGCGGCTGCGCCGCGTACACCTGGAGCAGTTGGCCAGCTACGGCACCCCCGGCCGCGACCCGCGGATGCGCGTCGTCTCCATTGCCCACCTCGCGTTCGCCCCCGACCTGCCGGACCCGGCCGCCGGCACCGACGCCGACGAGGCGATCTGGCTGCCGGTGACCGCGCTGGCCAACCGGCAGCTCGCCTTCGACCACGGCCGGATCATCGACGACGCGCTGGAGCGGGCCCGGTCCAAGCTGGAATACACCCCGCTCGCCACGCGCTTCCTCGCCCCCGAGTTCACGATCAGCGAGCTTCGCGCCGTCTACGAGACGGTCTGGGGCCAGCCGCTGCACGCCGGCAACTTCCACCGCAAGGTGATCTCCGTGCCGGGCTTCGTGGAGAGCACGGGTGCCAGCACCGAGCGCGGTGGCACCCGGGGCGGCCCCCGCGCCCGGCTCTACCGGGCCGGCGACGCCCGGCTGCTGCACCCGGCGCTGCTGCGCCCCGCCCGGGAGGAGCCGACACCGTGAGGACCGCGGAGGCCGTCCGCCTGGTCGCGGCGGCCCGCACCGACGACGACCTGTTCGGCACGGACCGGCCGGCCCGGCGCTACCGCGAGCTGGTCGCGGCCCTGCACCCCGACCGCCTGCCGGCCGACCCGGCGGTACGCGCCGAGGCCACCGACGCGTTCGTCCAGGTCACCACCCGGTGGCGGGCCCGGCAGGTCACTGTCCTCGGCGACTACCGCCTCGGACGGCCGACGCACTCCGGTGACCTGGCCGACCTGTACGACGTCGGCGACGACCGGCTGCTCAAGCTGACCCGGCGCCCCGCCGACAACGACCTGATGGCCCGCGAGGCGCACGCCCTGCGCACCATCGCCGAGCGCGGCGACCCGAGATACCTGCCGTACGTGCCCCGGCTCGTCGAGGAGCTCCGGCACCGGGACGCCGCGACCGGCGCCGAACGGCGGATCAACGTGCTCGCCACCGCGCCCGGCCTGCACGACCTCGGCGAGGTCCGGCGCGCGTACCCCGACGGGCTGGACGCCCGCGACGTGGCCTGGATGTGGCGGCGGCTGCTGGTGGCACTCGGCCTCGCCCACCGGGCGGGCGTGGTGCACGGCGCGGTCCTGCCGCCGCATGTGCTGATCGATCCGGACGGGCACGGCGTGGTGCTGGTCGACTGGTGCTTCTCCGTGACCGGTGGCGGCACCGTCCCGGCGCTCGTGCCCGGCCACGAGGACTGGTATCCGGACGAGGTCCTCAAGAAGCAGCCCTGCGGGCCGGGCACCGACATCGCGATGGCCAGCCGCTGCATGACCTGGCTGATGGGCCGCCACGCGCCACGCGAACTGCTCGACTTCGCCCACGGCTGCCGGCAGCGGTCCCTCCAGAAGCGACCCGACGACGCCTGGCGCCTGCTCCGCGAACTGGACCAGGTGCTGGAACGGCTCTACGGGCCGCGCACCTTCCGACCCTTCACCCTCACCCCCTAAGGAGCTGTCATGGGCAGTGGAATCTGGTCCACCGACGTGTACGACGCCGCCGACCGCTACCGCCGGAGCACCGGCAAGAGCGCGTTCTCGTACAGCGACAGCGGGGCACGGACCGTGCACCCCGCCCTCGACCCCCGCGACGCGACGCGCGAGAGTCGCGACTCCGACGAGCACCCGCAGTCGACAGCCATCGCGGTGCTGTTCGACGTCACCGGCTCGATGCGCAGCGTGCCGCGTACCCTCCAGGCCAAGCTGCCGCAACTGCTCGGGCTGCTGCAACGGCAGGGCTACGCCCGCGACCCGCAGATCATGTTCGGCGCGATCGGCGACGCCACCTGCGACCGGGTGCCGTTGCAGGTCGGCCAGTTCGAGTCGGACAACCGCATGGACGACGACCTCGGCCGGATCGTGCTGGAGGGCGGCGGCGGCGGGCAGATGACCGAGTCGTACGAGCTGGCCATGTACTTCATGGCCCGGCACACCGTCACCGACTGCTGGGAGAAGCGCGGCCGGCGCGGCTACCTGTTCATCATCGGCGACGAACTGGCGTACCCGCAGGTGAAGGCCCGGGAGGTGGCCGGCCTGATCGGCGACGACCTGCGCGAGGACGTGCCGCTGCGGCAGATCGTCGACGAGGTGACCCGCCGCTGGGACACCTACTACCTGCTCCCCGCCGGCAGCCACTACGCCGGCAACACGAAGGTGCTCGACTTCTGGCGGGACCTGCTCGGGCAGAACGTCGTCGTGCTCGACGACCTCGACGCGGTCTGCGAGACCATCGCCCTCACCATCGGCCTCGGCGAGCAGGCCATCGACCTGGACGAGGGACTGCGCGACCTGGACCGCGCCGGCTCGGGCGCCACCGGCACCGTGTCGAAGGCGCTGGCCCGCCTCGGTCGGGGGCGGCGTGCCGAGGTGTCGACGCTGCCGGCCTTCCGCGACACCGGCGGTGAGGTGACCCGGCTGTGAGGCACCTGACGATGGTCGGCCTCGGCCACGACGAGGTGACCCGGCTGTGAGGCACGTTGCGGTGGTCGACCTGGGCTACGGCGACGCCGGCAAGGGCACAGTGGTGGACTGGCTCTGCGCCACCCGCCCCGTGCACACGGTGATCCGCTTCAACGGGGGCGCACAGGCGGCGCACAACGTCGTACTGCCCGACGGGCGGCACCACACGTTCGCGCAGTTCGGCGCCGGCACGTTCCACCCCGGTGTCCGTACGCACCTGTCGCGGCACGTGGTGGTGGACCCGCTGGCGCTGGCCGCCGAGGCCGACCACCTCGCCTCCGTCGGGGTGCCCGACGCGCTCGACCGGTTGACCGTCGACGGGGAGGCGCTGCTCGCCACCCCGTACCACCGGGCCGCCAACCGGGCCCGGGAGATCGCCCGGGGAGCCGACCGGCACGGCTCCTGCGGGCTCGGGGTGGGCGAGACCGTCGCGTACGGCCTCGCCCACCCAGACGAGTCGCCCCGGGTCGCCGACTGCCGCACCCCGGCGCTGCTGCGTCGCCGGCTGGCCGCCCTGCGGGACCGGCTGACCGCCGAACTCGGCCCGCTGGACGCGCCGCCCGTCGAGGACTGCCTGCCCGCGTTCACCGCGTTCGCCGGGCGGGTCGCGATCGTCGACCGGAGCTGGCTGGCCGGGGCGCTGCGCGCCGGGACCTGCGTCTTCGAGGGCGCGCAGGGGGTACTGCTCGACGAATGGCACGGCTTCCACCCGTACACCACGTGGAGCACCACCACGTTCGCCAACGCCGAGAGCCTGCTCGCCGAGGCGGGCCTGCCCGGCGGCGCGACCCGGATCGGGGTGCTCCGGGTGGTCACCACCCGGCACGGGCCCGGCCCGCTGGTGACCGAGGACCCGACCCTTCCGCTGGCCGACCCGCACAACTCGACGAACCCGTGGCAGGGCCGGTTCCGGTTCGGCCACTTCGACGCGGTCGCCCACCGGTACGCGCTCGCCGCCGCCGGCGGAGTCGACGGCCTGGCGCTGACCCACCTCGACCTCGCCGGCCCCGGCCTGCGGATCTGCCGCCGCTACGACACCACCGACCGGCTGACCCCGGGCCCGCCCGGGGACCTGGACCGGCAGGCCGCGCTCACCGCCCGCCTGCTGCGCTCCCGCCCGCTCTACGACGAGTCCCCGCCCGTCGACTGGCCGGAGGCGGTCCACGCGGAACTGGCCACTCCGGTAGTGCTCACCTCACACGGCCCCACCTCCACCGACAAGACTCCCCGAGGCCCCCTCCTCCTCCCCTCCCCCTGACCCCCGCCCGCCCCTCCCTCGCGCCCTCCTCCCTCCCCTCGCCCCCCTCGCCGCCTTCCCACGTCGATCTTGCACTTTCTGTCCTCGACTTGCGGCTTTTGTGAGATTCGCCGGGGCGCAAAGTGCAAGATCGGCGGGGGAGGGTGGGGCGGGCGGGAGGGGTGGGGATCCGGGTTGTCGGGTGCCGGGGCTGGTGTGGGCGGCGAGCATGGGAGGCATGGAGTCCGCGCTCGACCTGCTCCGAGATCTGGTCACCTCACCTTGGGTGTACCTGCTGATCTTCGGTCTCACGGCGGTCGACGCGTTCTTCCCGGCGGTGCCCGGCGAGGCAGCCGTAATCACCGCCGCCGTGCTCTCCACCAGTGGCAACCCCAACCTGGCGGCGGTGATCGTCACCGCCGCGCTGGGCGCCTGCGTCGGCGACCACATCTCGTACGCCATCGGGCGCGGCGGCGGCGCGAACCGGCTCGCCCGGTTCCCCGAGGACAGCCGGCGACGGGCCGGTTCCGAGTGGGCCCGTCGGGCGGTGCACCGACGTGGCGGGCTGATCCTCACCACCGCCCGGTACGTCCCCGGCGGCCGGACGGCGGTCACCCTCACCATGGGCGCGGTCCGCTACCCGCTCCGGTCGTTCCTGCTCTTCGACGCGGTCGCGGCGGTGAGCTGGGCGCTCTACTGCGCTCTGCTCGGGTACTTCGGCGGGCTGGCCTTCGAACGCGACCCGATCAAGGGCATCCTCGCCGGAATCGGCCTCTCGATAGCGATCACGCTGCTCCTGGAGTCCCTCCGCTGGCTACGCCACCGCACCCACACCACCCCCCACCCCTAACCACCCCACCCCGCCCACCCCGCCCTCCCCGCCCCTCCCCGCCCTCCCCGCCCCGCCCCGCCTCGCCTCGCCCCGCCCCCGGCGATCTTGCAGTTTCGGCCCCATGGTTGCCCTTGATGTCCGGTATGTCGGGGCAGGAAGTGCAAGATCGCGGGGGTGGGTGGGGTTCAGCCCGCGTTCACGAGGGGGGTGGGGGCGGGTCGGTGGGGAGGTAGGTCAGCAGCGCTTCCCGGGTGCGGGGTAGCCCGTACTCGCCGACGAGCATCGTGAAGTTGCCGAACGTCCGGCCGTCGAGCAGCCAGGTCTGCGGCGAGCGGGCCAGCACCTCGGCGAGCCGCCGCTGTCGCGGGGCGAGCGCGTCGTAGGGCGTGCCCTCGGGCAGCCGGCCGTCCGGGAACGCGAGGCGCAGCGCCTCGGCCGCCACCGGCAACGCCTCCGTGCCGGTGACCGTGGGCAGCCGGTCGAGCAGCGCGTCGAATGCCCGGTCGGCGTGCAAGGGGCCGAGCTGCCGCAGTGCCAGCCCCGCGTACCCGTGCAGGTCGCCGCCGTGGAACGGCACCTCGATCCCGTCGTGCGGCGGACGTTGCGGCCCGTCGGGCGCCGCGGCCGTCCAGGCCAGCAGTACGTCGACGGTCGCCTCGTCGGCCGCCGCGCCGAGCACCCGGGCCCGCCCGACAGCAGCGGCCCAGCGGACCACCGGGCGCGGGTCGGTGAGCAGCCTGGCGTCGGGTGCGCCGCCGAGCAGCCCGGCCGCCGCCAGCGCGGTGCCGACCACGCGGGCCTCCGCCGCGCCGTCCGCCACCGCGAGCAGCGCCGGCAGGCTGCCGGCCGCGTCCTCCGGAAACCAGCCGAGGGCGTACGCGGCTCCGACGCGCAGCCCCGGGTCGGCGTCGGTGAGCAGGGCACGGAACAGGGGCACCCCGGCCCGCACCGCGTCGTACGCGGCCAGCTCGATGTGCGCCCAGAACCGCCGCTGGTCCTCCGCGCTCAGCGACTCGATGTACGCGTACTCGTCGTACTCCTCCTCGTCGTCTTCTTCGTCGTCGTCTTCTTCCTCGTCGTCGTTCGACGGGGGCGGCTTGGCGGCGAGCAACTCCCGCCCACCGTCGGCCACCTGGCGAAACTCGGCCGCCGGAAAGCCGTCGGGCAGCCAGGTCTCGTCGTAGCCGACCGCGAGCGCGGTCAGCAGGGAGAGCAGCGACTCGCGGTCCGGCGTGGCCGGGTCGGCGAGCAGGCCGAGCAGGAACGGCACCGCGTGGGCGGTCGCCTCGAAGCGGCTGCCCTGGTGGAAAATGTTGGCGTACAGCTCGCCGAGGGCGCCCTGCCGGGCCTGCGGGTCGGGCGAGCGCAGGGCGCGGAGCTGCCCGGGCACGTCGTCGGCCGGCCCGTAGGCGTGGCCGAGCCGCCGCCAGTGCACCTCGTCGAGACCATCAAGCTTGTCGAGACCATCGAGCACCCGCGCATCCTCGCGCACCCCACCGACACCGAGCGCCAGCGGCACCCGGGACCACCCACGCCATCCGCGTTCCCCCATGGAAGCCCGCTCTGCCGTCGCCCCGTCGACGGTCAGGGGCCGGCCGGCGGCCGATCAGCAGGTGCTCGGGCTGACGGGCGAAAGGGGCCGGCGTCGGCCGGTCAGGAGGGGCCCACCCGGGGTTGCCAGGTGACGCCGTGGATGAGTTGGCCGGCGCCCATCCAGGCCACGTTCATCATCCGGGTGGCGGTCTTCTCCGGGTCGGCCTCCGGGTGGTCGGCGAGCCAGTCGGCCAGCGACTCGGTCGCGCCCACCAGGGCGTACGCGACGACCTCCAGATCGGTCTCGCCCACCTCGCGCCCCTCGGCGCGCAGCGCGTGGTCGAGCATCCCGGCGACCACCTCGACCAGCCGGGCACGCATGCCGGCCAGCTCGCCGGCGAAGGGCTGCTCGCCCCGGGCCTGCCGGTAGAGCACCGCCCAGCCGTCGCGGTGCGCCCCGACGAACCCGAAGAAGGCGCGCAGCCCGCGCCAGAGCCGCTCGTCGGCCGGCAGGTCGGGGGCCGCCGCCCCGGCGATGGCCTGCGTCATCCGGGTGCCCTCCCGGTGCAGGCAGGCGACGAAGAGTTCTTCCTTCGTGCCGAGGTACGCGTAGACCATGGGCTTGGAGATGCCGGCGTCCTCGGCGATCTCGTCCATGCTGGCCGCGTGGAATCCCCTGCGAGAGAACACTTTCACGGCCGCGTCGAGCATCTGCTGCTCGCGTACGGCGCGGGGGAGGCGCTTGAAGGTGGGCGGGGTGGACACCTTGCGAGCATACCTACTCGCCCGTAAGGTTACGCACGAGTAGCCAATTCCCGGAAGGTGCAGCCCCATGACTGACTTCGACCCGGCCAACTTCGCGAACGTCGGCCCCAAGGAGTTCGCCCAGCTGGTCAAGTCCACCCCGGACGACAAGATCGCCGAGGTGATGTCCGGCGACCTGCGCGGCAAGGTCCTCGACGAGGTCTTCAACCGGATGCCGCAGCTCTTCCGCGCCGACCGGGCCGGCTCGACCAGTGCGATCATCCACTGGGGCATCACCGGCCGCCCCGACGGTGGCACCGACACCTACGAGGTGGTCATCGCCGACGGCACGTGCACCGTCAACGAGACCCCGCAGCACGACCCGAAGCTCAGCCTCACCATGGGCCCGGTCGAGTTCCTGAAGATCATCTCCGGTGGCGCGAACCCCGTCATGATGTTCATGACCGGCAAGCTCAAGGCCAAGGGCGACCTGGGCCTGGCCGCCAACATCGCCAACCTGTTCGACATCCCCAAGGCCTGACGTGGCCGAGTTCTCGCTCGACCTGAACGAGGAACAGCGGGATCTGCGCGACTGGGTGCACGGCTTCGCCGCCGACGTCGTGCGCCCGGCCGCGGCCGAGTGGGACGCCCGCGAGGAGACTCCCTGGCCGATCATCCAGGAGGCGGCGAAGGTCGGCCTGTACGGCTTCGAGTTCCTCGCCACCTGCTGGGCCGACCCCACCGGCCTCTCCCTTCCCATCGCCAGCGAGGAACTCTTCTGGGGTGACGCCGGCATCGGGCTGGGCATCTTCGGCACCTCCCTCGCGGTGGCCGCCATCTACGGCGCCGGCACGCCCGACCAGATGGTCGAATGGGTGCCGCAGTGCTTCGGCACCGTCGACGAACCGGCCGTCGCCGCGTTCTGCACCACCGAGCCCGAGGCCGGCTCCGACGTCGGCGCCATGCGCACCCGCGCGGTCTACGACGAGGCGACCGACGAGTGGGTGCTGAGCGGGCAGAAGGCGTACGCCACCAACGGCGGGATCGCCGGGGTGCACGTGGTCACCGCCTCGGTCGACCCGTCGCTCGGCTCCCGTGGGCAGGCGGCGTTCGTCGTACCGCCGGGCACCGCCGGCCTGCACGCGACCCGCAAGCTGCGCAAGCTGGGCCTGCGCGCGTCGCACACCGCCGACGTCTTCCTCGACGACGTACGCGTCCCGGGGCGCTGCCTGCTCGGCGGCCGGGACGCCCTGCTCGAACGGCTCGACCGGGCCCGATCCGGCAGGCGCGCCTCGGGCCAGGCCGCGATGCGCACCTTCGAACTCTCCCGGCCCACGGTCGGCGCGCAGGCGCTGGGCGTGGCCCGCGCCGCCTACGAGTACGCCCTGGACTACGCGAAGGAGCGGGTCCAGTTCGGCCGCCCGATCATCGAGAACCAGGCCGTCGCGTTCGCGCTGGCCGACATGAGGATGGAGATCGACGCCGCCCGGCTGCTGGTCTGGCGGGCCTCCTGGATGGGCCGCAACAACCGGCCCTTCACCGCCGGCGAGGGCTCGATGTCCAAGCTGAAGGCCGGCGAGGTGGCCGTCTCCGTCACCGACAAGGCCGTGCAGCTGCTCGGTGGGGCCGGTTTCCTGCGCGACCACCCGGTCGAACGCTGGTACCGGGACGCCAAGATCTACACCATCTTCGAGGGCACCTCGGAGATCCAGCGGCTGGTCATCTCCCGGGCCATCTCCGGCGTCCAGATCCGCTGACCCGACCGCCGGCAACCCACGCGTGGCCGCCCGCTACCACGGCTGACCGTTCGCCGGCCGTCACCGCGCGGCTGCCCCCGGCCCCGTCCACTGCCGGCCGCACCGGTTCCTCCGCGGTTACTGTCCGGATGCCCCGCCGCCCCTAGGCTTGCGGCACGATGATCGGCTCCGGATCCCTCCGCCGTGCCCGTCACCGCCGGCCAGGACCACGGACGGGGCCGCTGCTGCTGGTCGAGGCGGCGACCCTGCTCTCCAACACCGGCAACGGGGTCGCCAACGTGGCCCTGCCCTGGCTGGTGCTGGAACGCACCGGCAGCGCCACCGCTGCCGGTGTCGTCGCGGCAGCCGCCGCGCTGCCGCTGCTGCTGTCCGGCCTCGTCTCCGGCACCGTCGTGGACCTGCTCGGCCGGCGACGTACGGCGCTGGTCTCCGACGCGCTCTCCGCCCTCTCGGTCGCCGCGATCCCGGTGGTCGACGCCCTGCTCGGGCTGAACCTCGGCTGGATCGTGGCGCTGGCCGTGCTCGGCGCGGTGTTCGACCCGGCCGGGCTGACCGCCCGGGAGACGCTGGTGCCCGCCGCCGCGCAGGCCGCCGGCTGGCGGATCGAACGGGCCAACGGGGTCCACGAGGCGGTCTGGGGGCTCGCCTTCCTGATCGGGCCCGGCGTCGGCGGCGTGCTCATCGCCACGATCGGCCCCGGCTCGACGCTCTGGGTCACCGCCGCCGGATTCGCGCTGGCCGTCGCGATGATCGCCGCCGTCCGGCTGCCCGGGGCCGGCCGCCCCGAACGCCCCCCGGCCGGGCTGTGGCGCGGCACCGCCGAAGGGCTGCGGTTCGTCTGGCGGGACCGGCTGTTGCGGACCATCGCACTGCTCACGATGGTGCTGGCCGCGCTCTACCTGCCGGTCGAGGGCGTGCTCCTGCCGGCGTGGTTCGTCGGCCAGGGAGAACCGGCCCGGCTCGGCGCGATCCTGATGGCGATGAGCGCCGGAGGAGTCGTCGGGGCGCTCGCCTCCGGCGCGGCGGGCCGGCTGATCCGTCGCCGCACCCTGATGGTGGTCGCCCTCGTCGTCATCGGGGTGGCGCTCGTCGGGCTGGCCACCCTGCCGCCGTTCCCGGCCATGATCGGCTTCGCCGTCGCGATCGGGCTGGCGTACGGGCCGGTCAATCCGCTGTCCAACTACGCCATGCAGACCCGCACCCCGGAACGGCTGCGCGGGCGCGTGGTCGGGGTGATGACCTCGTTCGCGTACGCCGCCGGCCCGGCGGGCTATCTGCTCGCCGGGCCGCTGGTGGAGTGGCTCGGGCTGCGTACCGCCTTCCTCGTGCTGGCCGGGGCGCTGCTGGTGGCGGCGCTGACCGCCGCGCCGCTGCCGGCGCTGCGGGCGCTGGACGAGCCGCCCCGCCATCCACCCGCCCCGCCCGGCGACACGTCGGGCCTGGTGGAGGCGCCCGGCCCAGCCGGCGGCCCGTCGGGCCAGGTGCAGAAGCACGCCCCTCCCGGCAGCGTGTCTGGCCAGGTGGCGGAGCCCGTCGGGCCCGGCGAGCAGTGGAGGCCCCCGACGCACCGTGGTCGCCACCGGGTCGCCACCGGTCAGGGATAGAGCGTCAGCCCGGGGGTGGTGGCGATGGCCGTCAACTGCGCCACGGTGAGCACCGGCGGCGGACCGAACCGGACCGTCGGCGTCTCGCCGGTCTCCCCGCCCGTGATGTGGTTGTCCGTCGTCACCGTCACGGTCGTACCGTCGGCCCGTCGCACCTTTGCCCAGCGCTGTTCGAAGCCTTCGTCGCCCGGGGTGGCCGTGCCGGTGGCGACGGTGCCACCGTCCGGGAGTCGGCTGCTCGTGCAGGCACCGGGGGCGGGAGCGGCGTCGCACCCCTCGGGCTCGTCGGTGCTCGTCGGAACGAGCCGCACCGTCACGTTGTCGGCCTCTCCGTCGCGGAGCAGCCGGGCGTGGGCGTAGTAGTACCAGTGGCTCTTCTCGTAGGTGAACTGGACCAGATCGCAGCCAGGGATCGTGCCGCCGACCGTCAGCCCCGCCGGCACGACCGCCGCCAGCGCCGGACGCAGCACGAGGGTCAGCCGGGCCACGCCGGCGTCGGGGCGCTCGGTCGGCCGGTCGCGCACCGTGTCGTACGACTGCTGGGGCGCCGGCGGGCCACTGGGTTGCGGCTTCGCAACCGGACAGAGTGAGGTGTCGGCGGACGACGAGCCCGCAGCGGCCGGTGGCAGGGTCAACCCGGCGGGATCGGCGCCCGGGCCGGCGAGCAGCACCGGTGTCACCACGGCTGCGGCGACCGCCGCGGCGACACCGGTGCCGGCCAGGACCCGGGCCCGCCGGCGGCGCTGCCGGTCGTCGGCGATCAGCCGGTCCACGTCGATCCGGGTCGGCGGCGAGGACGCCACCGCCGTACGCAACTGCTGGGTCAGGTCATCCATCGGTGCGTGCCTCCTCGGCTCGGGCCGGCACGTCGACGAGGCGGCCCCGCAACGCCTCGATCGCGCGCGCCGACTGGCTCTTGACGGTAGTCAAGTGCCGAAAGAAGCCATAACTAATCCGTCTCAACAGGGGCACCTGGGTATCCGCTCGGGCGTTCCGAAATCCGGGCAGGTTGGACTTCCACGCTTCAGCTGACTTTGGTCCACCCTTGTCGCACGTTCGGCATACGCCCGACCTGCCGCAGAGCTGCCAGATCACGGATGGTGATCTGGCGGTATCCCGTCTCAAGAACCCCGGCCTGCCTAAGCTCGCGGAGCGCCTTCTCCACCGTCGGCTCCGCTGCGCCACTCAACGTTGCCAACTCCGTTTGGGTCAGCGTTACGCCAAGAGTTCTGCCGGCCGGCACTGACTCTCCGTGTGCAGCCGATAGTTCTGCCAAGACCCTGGCCAATCGGACCTTCGCCGGGTAGGAGGCGAAGTCGACCCTTCGCTGGTTCGCCCAGCGGAAACGTTCAGCCGTGGTGCCCGCTAGCGCAAGCGCCGCCTCAGGGTGATCCTGCAAGAAGGGATGCCAATCCCGCCGGTGAATAACGTTGACCACCCCGTCGCCGCAGCTGGTGACCGTGGCGGTGCGCGGCGTGCCACCTAGCGCCGAGATCTCACCAACGACGTCGCCCGAAACCCTGATTGCTAGAAGGGCTTGACGCCCATCTGCCATGTTGACGGTTACTTTCGCCAAGGCATGGCAGAGCAACACCATATGGCTACCCTCGTCGCCTTCGCGAAGGATGCGGTCTCCCGGCTCCACCCTGACGGCGGTACCGATGGCGAGGAGCGCGGTGCGGACCGGCGGGGCTAGGCAGCTGAGCAGGGACCCCGGGGGCCACGACGACAAGTCTTGTGGTCGGTCCTGGTGGTGTCGCATGTCAGCACCCCGTTCGCCGTCGGACGTGGCGATGCTTGGCCTGGTTGCGGTTGCATCGGCACAGCAACCATTCTGATCGATGCGGTCGGCCGGCAGAAGACTTCCGAGCAGCGGCGTACCAGTCACAGGAAGGAAGTAAGGACCAACCACGATGTTGCCGAGGCGACTGCAACGAAGGTCCACGGAAGCGCCGACCGCACCCGACGATGCTTGCCGTACGCGATCTGCCCTAGCAGCATCACGAGCTGCCATGCCTCGTTGCTCTCCTGGCCAGCGACCAGCGCGATGGGTAACGATTGAGGGGCGGGGAAGCCGAAACGGTTCGGTCCTTCAGGTCCGGTCACCACTGGGCGGAAGCCGAGTGCCAGCTGTCGGGCACCGGCGACCAGCGACCAGATGAACACGACGCAGGTTAGGCCAAGGGCCAAGCCTAGACCTGGCGTGCCTGCCAGTTCGGATTGCGTGGGCAGACTACTGACGATGAGGCTTGCGAGCGCTCCGTACATACCAACGAGCTTCGCGATCTTGGCGTCGGCGTGCTGGATCGAGTCTTGATGCATGCGAGCCGTGGCCAACGCTCGTTCCACGTCGGCAGTACCGGATGACACCGAGGGCTGAGGGATGTTCATGGCATCAGTCAAGCCACAGCGCCTCCGCCCCGCCCCTTCAAAGTACGGCTTGACGCAAAGACGACGGCAACCTCATTCCCGAAACCCGTACTTCGATGGCATTCCCAAGGTCGTGCGTCGCTATAAGTGACATGTCTCGCAGGCAAGGCGGGGCACGAGGAGGGCGAGATGGCACCGGCAGTACAGTCGGATCGGCGGCTGATCATGTTCGTGGACATGGAGAGCTACAGCAGGAACGACGACATGGGACAGTTCCATGCCCAGAGCAACTTCCAAAAAATCATGCGAGACGCTGCAGATCTTTGCGGTCTGGACCGCAGCGGCTGGACGATCCAGGCGAGCGGGGACGGCGAGTTTGCGATCTTCCCGCCTGGGACCTCGGAGCCGAGGATCGTTGCCGAACTCGTGCCAGCCATGGACCGGGTTCTGCGCGACCACAATCGGCACGCCGCGGATCAGGCTCGCATCCGGATGCGCGTCGCCTTGCATCAGGGGCTGGTAGTACCGGCGGAGAACGGCTTCGCCGGCACGGCGGTCGTTACGGCCGCTCGGCTGGTCAACGCCGACCCGGTGCGAGAGGCATTGGCCTCGTTCCCCAACGCCGCAGTAGCGCTAATCGTGTCAGCCACCATCCATCGCGACGTCGTTTGCCAGTCCTACAGCGGTATCCGGCCAGACCGCTTTCGTCGGGTGCGTGTTGAAGTGAAGTCCTTCGTGGACCAGGCGTGGGTGTTTGTGCCAGACGAGAATGTCAACTGCAGTCCCTCCGTGCTCGGCTCTGATGGTCCGGGCGACCCTCGCCGTCGTGGTGGAAAGACAAGGCGGCCGACAGCAGGTCCCTCCGGCGGTAGCAGGTTCAACTTCGGCACCGTCACGAACAACGGGCCTACCGTGTACGGCGACCACGGCCGCGCCTACGGCTCACACGCGGTGTGGCGCGAGGACGAGGAGAGAGAACGGTGACTCCCCACGGTCCCTCCGCTGATGAGCCACCACCAGCCAATCCTGGGCTTGGCGCCGTAACGCCCGGGTCTGAGCCGGAGGTGGACGATTCGAAGCAGTCGCCGACAGCAGGGGAACCCGAGCATGGCCGAGGCGAAGCGGGCGTCGATCTGCAAGATACGAAGGCCCGTGAGGAGGACGAAGATGCAGAGGACCAGCCGGACGATCCAGCGGGGAGAAACGAGTCTGGCGACTCTGCCGACTTCGGGCAGTCCAATCCGACGCTCAGAGCATGGATGCCAGGGCAGGGCAACCGCTTCCGGTTCGACGACGTCCGAAACGAAGGACCGGCGGTCTATGGCGACTATGCGCGGATCATCGGCAGCATCATCAACATCGGCCAGGACGATCGAGCTCGGCTGAGTGCCGATCCCGTTCGCCGAATCAAGCTCAAGGTGGCCACGTTAGTCAAGCCTGCATGTTTCGATGATCTAACACAACGCTTGGGTCGAAGCCCGGTAGCGGGTCTCGCAGGTCCGGTTGGCACCGGGCGCTCGACGACTGCCTGCGCTGCACTAGCCGCTCGCCACGGCCAGGAAAATGTTCGGGAGATCATGCTTCCCGAGTCCAGCGATCCTCTGCAAGTCCGAGATCACCCAGATCTGCTGCAGAAAGGGCATGGCTACATCATCCGACTCGGCGCTAACGCCACTGCTGGACTACTCCGGGCGTTGGAGCGAACCTTCGAGCAGCACGAAGCGACTGCGGTGTTGGTCCGCGATCTAGACGTGCCAGACGGCGTGCTTCATCACGCGGAGGTGTTTCAGAAGTGCAGTTTTGATCCGATGTCTGTTTTCCGTCGTCACCTCGTCTATAACCTCCATGGCCGCTGTGTTGATGGCGATGAGTACTGCGACGGGCGCTGCGGGGTCCGCTACGCTCGGAAGCTCTTGAAAAACGATCTCCTCCGACGCAGTGTGACGCTGTTGGCTCGACCTCGAGAATGCGCGCAGCAGGCGGAAATACTCGCGACCAGACTGCCGCAAAGCCATGAAGAACTGGCCGCACTGCTTCCGTCCGGAGAAGTGCGGCGACGTGTTCGTGCACGCGCCATTTTGGAGATGCCTACCGTCGACAGCGACTATCAACACCGTCAACTTCAGCACCGCAGATCCCTACGGGTCACCTATGCAGTATTTTCCGGCCATCCGATCGCCCACGTGACGGATGCGGCCGGGCTCTTGCTAGAGAAGCTCGATGGGCTCTTCGCCCATCCCGCCATCGGCCGGCCCGCGCTGGTCCACAGCCTCCCCGGACTACTCGGTGACGATCTTGCAGGCGACTGGGACGGCGAGGAGGAGGTAGCAGATCGGCTCCGACCTGACGTGGCGACCCGGATGGCGCAGGTCGAGCCAGATATGGTTCGGGCACTTCTGGACGTTGCCTGGAACGAATTTGACAACAGCCGGGCAGCGCTCATCGGTTGGTTAGACGCGCTGGCCACTCATCCCGCTGAGGACTTTAAGCACTGCGCGGCGGTCGCCGCTGCCGGATTCGCCTGTCACGACTTCGATCAAGTCTATAAGAGTGTGATCGGCAACTGGGCGAAGGACCGGAAGCCGGCCCTTCGCCGAGCCGCTGCGGCGGCACTGGTGGCCGTGGCAAACCTTGTCAACTCAGGGACTCCCGACAGATCAGCGATCCACCGGATCAGCAGCCGTGTGAGCGGCGAGATTTCTTCACTCGCCCGGTCTGACGCCGCATTTGAACGCGACACAGCCGCCAAGGCTTGGTCCATGGGCTTCCCGACCTCGAATCACAACCGATTACTGCACGACCTAACCCACGTTGCCCGAAACGCCCACGGATATCTCGGCCACGAGGTCGCGGGGTCGGTCACTCGACTGGCCGTGGATCTCGGCCGAGCTCCAATCTTGGTGCTACTCAAAAGATGGGCGCTGAGTGGGGATTCCGTCCTCGAGGTCGCGGCCGGTCGTGCGTTCAGTCGGTTAACAACGTCGGAACTTCCCTTTCCCGGTCAGTTTCCGTTGCTCACGCTAGCTGGCGCATCGCCCCAAGCCTTGGAAGATATGGCGGCGCTCTGGCGCTTAGTCCTCTTGGACCCCGACCTTGCGGAGAACGGTTGGCGCCAACTGGGTCACTGGCTGCGATCCTTCCGGGCGTACCCACCGACCGCCGAGGCCTTCCGCGCCCTGCTCCGGAAGCTTGTCCTCGACCGGAGCGTGCGGCCAAGGTTCACCTACTGGCTATCACGAGCCGGTGCCCCATCCCCCTCTGCTTCGGCTGCTTGAGCTTAGGAGTGAGAGTGCCATGACCTCCCCCAACGCTATTGCTTCCACGACTTACCTCGCCCGTTGGTGGCGGGGGCTGAAATCATGGCTGAGGCGACTGTGGCTCGCTGCACGCCGCCTTCTTGCCGGTCCGCCACCGCCGATCCGGCAATCCGCCCCGGAGAGCGTCAGCCAACGCCGTCGGCTGTCCCAGCCCATTATCGTTCCGGCACGCGGGTTCGTCTTCACGTTCGAGATCCAGGTGCTGCTGACCTGGCACGCGGAGAAGCTGAGCGAGGAACTGCTAGGTGCCTGGTCGTTGCAGTTCTCCGACCTAGCACGGAGAGATGTTGAGAGACAGTGTGCTGAGCTGGCACGACATTTTTACCCGCAACAGGCCGGCGAACTCGAGTACCGCCTCAACCGGGAACTCTCGCGAAGCTACCGCACTTATGAAAGACGGGGGGTCGTACTACGCTGCCGGCCCGAGGTCAGGATCCGTCTCGACCCGGAGGTACGCGAACAACTCCGAGCGATCCACCTCCAGCGGATCCAGGAGGAAGGCGAGCACGAGTTACTCCTGCGACGAGCCCAGCGGACCGACCAACTGACCGAACGTTGGATCGCGGTGCTAGACCGGCTGCGCCGCAGCCCTCTGGCGCATGCCGCAGCCCATCTGACCGACGAGCATCTGGCCAGCGTCATCGGACAGTACGTCACCGCCGAAGAGAAGGCGAACATCGACCATCTTGCTACCCGCCTGGACGAGATACTCCGACGTAGCGGACGGGTCGGGCAGCCCCTCGAGGCGCACGAGGCTGACGAGGTCATCAGGCTGCTGAACGACGTCTTGGCCGACGTGCCCGACCTGTTGTCGACCACATACCGCCCGACGCCCAACGGCGCCAAGGCGCAGTGACCGCTGCCATCTGCGTCTAGTCAAGCAGCGCAACAAGCCACATACTTCGCGTTGCTCGTCGGCTCGACCTGCGGCGAGTGGTGCTGGACGTCTACGCGGACCCGTTCGAGGACGACTTGGACCAGTTCGCGGACCACCTCGGCCGGGGCGACGACTCGTGCTGCAGAGTACTCGACTCGAACCGGCCATTACTCAGTTGGGCAAGCTCCGTCAAGAGTTCGGCAATGGTGGCCGCCGGACCGCCCAGAGCCCGTCGCGGAGTACGTGCTCTTCCGATTCTGGCCGCCGGCGGCCGAGATTGACGGCGTGGATGCGTGGCGATGCCCGTGCGACCGGCCGCAGGTTGACGGCGACGAGCGAGCTTCCGGGCATTGGGAGTGGCGCGCGCCGGTCCGGTACCGGCGGCCACCGCGGCCCCAGGTGTACTGATCTCGACGCCCGTGAGCCTCGCCTCGACCTCGGCGCTCGATGTCGATGTCAGGCACCGGCCGCTTGTGTTTGTCGTTGACAGGACGGCCTGCTTGCCGTCTACCCCCCTCGTGGGCCGCGGCCCTACGCAGATAGGCTCCCCAGCGGCGGTCGGTGAGGAGCTGGTGTGAAGTACGAGCTGTTCGACTATCAAGAAGCTGCGGTCTCGGCGATCTCCAAGCACCTCGTGCGGGCAACGCGAGACTACGACGAGGATCCAGATGAGCGCGCCGCGGTCGTGCTCGCCGCCCCGACTGGGGCGGGCAAGACGGTTATCGCCACGGGCGTCATCGAGTCGGCCCTGGCCGGGGACGGGGCGATGTCGGCAGTTGAGGATGCGACGTTCCTGTGGGTCACGGATGACCCATCGCTGAACCGGCAGACGCTGCAGAAGATGCTCGATTCCTCCTCCGACCTGCAGCTCAGCCAGCTGACGATCATCGAGAACGACTTCGATGAGGAGTTCTTTACGCCTGGCAAGGTCTACTTCCTCAACATCCAGAAACTTAGCGCGAATGCAACCCTCTCCCGGTCTCGCGGCGACGGGCGCGCTTACTCGCTTTGGGACACGATCGCCAACACGATCACTCAGCGACCACACGGGTTCGTCGTCGTAATCGATGAGGCGCACCGCGGCACAACGGCGGCCGCGAGCTTCGGTCGAACCCGCGAGACGATCGTGAGTCAGATCATCGGAGGCGGAAGGACTGAGCGGCCGGCGGCCCCAGTGGTGTGGGGCGTCTCGGCGACTCCGCGACGGTTTCTTAGCGCGATGGCCGAGATGGGGCGCACGACCAAGCAGCACACCGTACGGATTGAGGACGTGCGCGCTTCAGGGCTGCTGAAGGAGCAGATCGTACTGGGGCATACCCAGGGCATTGACGCCGCAGAGTCGGCCTTGGTGAGGTTCGCGGTTCAGCGGGTGCGGCTTTACGACGGCAAGTGGGCCGCGTACACCGCCTCCACCGGCGAGCCGCCGGTTCGCCCCGCACTTGTGATTCAGGTGGCGGACAAGCCGACGCAGACCGAGCTGGGCGCTCTGATCGGCACGGTTCTGGAGGAGTGGCCCGACATCACCGCCGACGCTGTCGTCCACACGTTCGCCGATCACGCGCCCGTCGATGCCGGTGGCATTAAGGTGCCCTGGTGCCCACCCGAGGACATCCAGGACCGAAGCGATGTCCGAGTGGTGCTGTGCAAGACCGCCATCACCACCGGATGGGATTGCCCGCGCGCCGAGGTCTTGTTGTCCTTCCGGGTCGCGCGCGACCTAGACCTAATCACCCAGGTTATGGGCCGGATGGTCCGTACCCCGCTCGCCCGGCGGATCGACACCGACCAGGACCTTAACGCGGTCCACTGCATCTTGCCCAAGTTCGATCACGCTGCCGTGGAGGAAATCGCCGAGCGGTTCAAGGTTGGGGGCGACGAGGCACTCGCAGCAGGCTCCGCCGTCATCGTCGACGCGGTGGAACTCACCCGGAACCCCACGCTCGCGCCCCCGCCCGCGCCGACAGCCCTCCCGCCCGACGCGACCCCGGCACGGGCACCAGCAGAGGACGAGCCGCCCGCCGACTGGCTCAGGCTGCAGGAAGTTGACGAGATAACCAAGGCCAGGGTGGCTCACGCGCCACGCTCCAGATCGACGGCGGAGTCTAGCGAGGACGTGGCGGTCGCAGGCGGCCTGTTCGCCGACCCCGAACCCGTGCACGACCTGTCCGCCGCCGCAGCGACATCGGCGTTCGACGTGGTCAGCTCTCTCCCGTCGTACACCATTCCCCGACGCACGCTGCGTTCGCCAGTGGACCGGCTGACGCAGATGGCGATCCTGCTGGCCGGCGAACACGACGGCTTCCGCATCGACGCGAAGGCGCCACTCAAGGCGCGAACCGCGTTGCTGTCAGTAATCGACGAGCACCACGCCGTTCTAGAAGAGTCAGGCGAGCTGGAGGAGCGTGTCCAACTCGCGAGCGTGACCCGCCTGTTTGAGCGGACCGTAGGCTTCGCAGACCCGGCTTCCATGAGCACAGACACCACCTCGGAGCTGACGCTCGATGCGCGCGGCGTGCAAATCCTCATGAAGCGCGCCGAAGCGCTACTGCCTCAAGGGCTGGCGAACGCATACGTGAAGCGGCTGGCAGAGCGCGACGACCAGGTGCGCAAGGCGCAGCTAACGACCATCGCCATTGCCGCTGAGCCATCGCTGCCTGAGGCGCTGCGGAGCCGCGCGTCCCACCTCGTAGAGCAGTGGTTCAAGGACTACGGTGCGGCAATCACCCGCCTACCCGCGCCCGAGCAGGAACGGTTCGACAGGATCAAGCGAGAGTCGGACCGCCCACTGCTGACCACCATTACCCTACCGAGCAACAAGACCGAAAGCGCGGCGGGAGCCGCGTGGGAGCGGCACATCCTCTCTGACGCCAACGGGCTGTACCACGCCGAGCTGAAGAGTTGGGAGGAGCACGTGCTGCGCACCGAGCTCGAGGCGGGCGCGGTGGCCTGGTACCGGAATCCCTCAACCGGGCGGCACTCCCTGCAGATTCCGTACACAACCTCATTCGGAATCAAAGGCCTTGCACCGGACTTCATCTTCGTCGACCGAGTCACCGGACGGCTCGTCGCATCGATCGTCGACCCCCACGGCACCCACCTGGCCGACGCCGTCGACAAGCTCAAGGGATTGGCCACGTACGCCGCCAAGCACGCCGACGCGTATCACCGAATCCAGTCAATCGCCATGGTCGACGATGGCTACCTCATGCTCAACCACAAGGATCCCGAGATTCGGGCAGCGATCAAGGGCTTCGACGGCGCCGACTCGCGGGAGCTCTTTCGCTCCCATGGGACGAGGTACTAAGTTCGTGGCTCACATCGACAACCTCATCAACTCGATCAAGGATCCCCAACTGCGCGTCGCGCTGCGCGCCGAGTACGAGAAGGTCACCAAGAGCCGACGCCTCGGTCTGGTGTTCGACCGCCATCTGCCCGAGTCGGTCGTCCTGCCGGGGTTCACGATTCGGGAAGGCGAGAAGGTTCAAATCCTCCTCGGGGACGGTTCGGAGGATCCCACAGAGCTGGACGGTTCCGGGGTTTGGACGGTCACCAAGGCGGGGGCAAAGTCCGCGCAGCTGCGAGATAAGAATGGCGAGTGCCGGGAGGTGCCGACCGCGCAGCTTGTGACCGCTCGCGAGTTCGGCGATCCGATATATCCCGGCCTGGTATCCACGGGGCGCGTCGTGCGTGGCGGCGGAGCCGGCGGCGATGACGGCGGCAAGCCCTTTCACACTGTCATCAACTCCGAGAACTACCACGCACTCGAGGCGCTCCTATTCGCATACGAGGGCCAGGTCGACGCCATCTACATCGACCCCCCCTACAACACCGGCGCCCGTGACTGGAAGTACAACAACGACTACGTCGACGACGCCGACCCCTACCGCCATTCCAAGTGGCTCAGCTTCATCGAACGCCGCCTCATCCTGGCGAAGCGGCTGCTGAACCCGAAGGATTCCGTCCTGATCGTCACCATCGACGAGAAGGAGTACCTGCGCCTCGGTCTCCTGCTCGAGCAGGTGTTCGCGAACGCCCGCATCACGATGGTCACGTCGTCCATCAACGCTGGCGGCTCCACCCGGACAGGCACCTTCGCAAGGTCCGCCGAGTACCTCTTCTTCGTGCAGGTCGGCGCCTCTCACCCCGCCGCCCTGCCCCTAGACGAGGAGTGGAACCCAGTCAAGACAGTCAACAAGCAAGACCTCTACTGGAACCGCCTCATCCGTTCCGGCACACAGCCCTTCCGCACCACGCACCCGAACCTGTTCTATCCAGTCTTCATCCGCAACACGGCCGACGGGCCGGTATTCGACTCGGTAGGCCAGCCCTTCTACGGCGAAGGCTGGCGCAACGTCGCTGCGCCCCCGGGCTGCGCGGCCGTCTGGCCCATCAGGCAGGACGGGAGAGAAGGCCGCTGGCAGATCTCAGCCGAAGCGTTGCGCGAGCTCATCGCCCTGGGCTACGCGCGTATCGGGACCTGGAAGGACGCCGCCACCTCCCTGAGCTACCTCAAGCAAGGAGAACGTAAGAAGGTCGATGACGGACTCTTCCCCGTCACCGGTCACCGTGCCGATGGGTCCGTCATCACCGACGGCTCCGGGTACCGAGCCCGCTACGTCCCGAACGACATCTGGCGGCTAACCAGCCATGACGCAGGTAACAGCGGGAGTCGGTTACTCGCGCGGTTCTTGCCCGACCGCACGTTCCCCTTCGCCAAGGCGTTGTACGCCGTCGAGGACGCACTACGCTTTTTCGTCATCAAAAAGACCGACGCATTGATCCTCGACTTTTTCGCTGGCTCAGGTACCACCGCCCACGCAGTCATGCGCCTCAACCGCCAGGACGGCGGGAAGCGGCGCAGCATCTGCGTGACCAATAATGAAGTTGGCGCCGCCGAGCGAGCAGCCCTGCTGGCGCAAGGACTGAAGCCCGGTGACGAAGCCTGGGAAGCACTCGGCATCTGCGACTACATCACTAAGCCGCGCATCCACGCCGCGATCACCGGCACTACGTCGACCGGCGAGCCGGTCAAGGGAGACTACCGTTTCATCGATGAGTTCCCGATGGCCGACGGGTTCGAGGAGAACGCCGAGTTCTTCACCCTGACCTACGAAGACCCCGCGCTCGTCACGCTCGGGCGCCGGTTCGAGGCAATCGCTCCGCTGCTGTGGCTACGCGCAGGCGCCACCGGCGAGCGCATCGACCGCATCCCCGACGAGGGCTGGGCCATGCCGCCGGCGGCGGTCTACGGCGTGCTCTTCGACACCAACGCCTGGGGACCATTTGTCGCCGCCGCAGCGCTGCGCGACGACCTGGTACACGCGTTCATCGTTACCGACTCGCTCGTGGAGTATCAGCAGATCATCGCCAAGCTGGACCCTGCGCTGAAGACGACACGGCTGTACGCCGACTATGTCCGCAGCTTTGAAATAAACATCCGTGCCTAAGGAACATCTCTTAACTAGGTGAAAGTATTGCCCGGCACCGACCCGGTTGTCCAACCGGAGAAGGCGATGTTCATCGGGCCGCAAGTTCAGGGAGGGTCGTTGGGCATCACCTGGGAGCAGGCGGGGCATGTCGCTGATGCGCTGGCGGTTCCTGGCTTCCTGTTCGGTACGATCGGGCTTGGTATGGCGTGGTGGCAAGCCAGGGAGGCGAGTAGGCAGGCCAGGAACGCCCGCACCGCTGCCGAGGCCGCTCGAGATGCTGCTTCGCACACCGAAACTGCGATCGGTCGCAGTGCCTTGCTCGCGGCGATTCCGGGCTTTCAAGACGTGGAGCTTGCTCTGACCGACGCCATCGCGCAGAACTCCGCCGAGCTTGCCCGAGCGGGCTGCGCGGACTGGCGGACCAAAGCCAGTCACGTCCGTGGGCTGCTCGAGGCCGCTGAGCTTTCCACCCCGGCGCTGCTGAGCCTGATCCAGGAGTCCATGAGCCTTGCGGTGAAGGCGCGCAGTGAGGTGATTAGACCCGATTGCACCGAGATACCGACTGCTGTTGGCGATCTCCTGCTCATCGCTGGACGGGTGACGGATGAGCTGACAAGCCTCGCGTCGAGGGAGAGCTACCGAACGGGAAGGGTGAAGTAGATGTCGGCGCCGAGCGCGGAAGCCATCGAGCGGCTGAAGGCGTTAGTCGCGGCACTGGCGCGGCAGACGCGTGCGGGCCGCTTAAACTGGAAGGACCGCGCGCATTCCAATGCGCTGGTTCGGGCCCTCGTGGACCGTGAGGTCTTCGAGGTATCGCTGCCACGGTCCACTATCACGGTTGCCTCGCGCCCGGGAATTACGGTCACGGATCAGGGCGGCGAGATCCTTCAGGAGTACATGCCGGCACCATTAGGGTTCGAGCTGGAGAGGGATCTTGATCTGGAGCGGCTTCTGGGGCACCTCTTGACGGAGATCCGCGAAGAGCAACGACGAGCGCTGACTGCGCTCGATGACATCATCGCCGACGTGGAGGGGCTTAGCTGAGCCGATGGGGCGAAACCAGCAGTAGGGACCCCGTGTCCTCGTTGCGCCGCTAGGTGCGAAGAAACGGCGCACGACAGCAAGCGGCACCGTCGCGGATGCTGGAGTCATCGTCGCGGCTGCCTTGCCGGCCGGTGGTACTAGCCCTGGGCGCTCGGCCGGTGGTAGGTGCCCGCGCCCTCTACTGCTGCTCACCGGCCGCTCGTGGGATGTTCGGAGGCAAGGGCGTCGATGGAGGCGATGAGTACCCGTCCGCGAGCGTCTTTGGCGGAGCCGTTCTGTTCAGTCTTCAGTACTGGGTGGCTGCCCAGGTAGCGGTAGACGGACTCACCGGTCGGGAGCTCCACCGTCACGGTGACACCACCGTCGGCACGGGGCTGAGCTAGCTCGACGCCCTGCGCGAGGTGACAGCGCGGGATGTAGGTGATGCTGGGCCCGAGGTCGAGTTCCCGTCCGGCGATGCGGATCATCGTGCGGGGCAGGACGTGCATAAGCCGGAACTCGCCGGTGAACTGCTGCGTGAGGCGGGTCGGGTCGTGGGGCTGGAAGGTGAAGCTTGCTTTGCGGTCTGCGATCGGCACCTGCTCCCCGGCGATCAGGCGTGCGGCGCGACGGATCACGGCGGCGTCTTCAGCGGTGACGGTCGACGGCACCGCGAAGACGCAGCGGGTGTGTTCCTGGATCGTGGCCAGCTGCTCTACCAGTTGCACCACCTGCTGCGGCGCGGCGTCGCTCAACGGCTCGTCGATGGGGGTTTCGGCGAGAGTAGTGCTGTCACCGTTCACGTGAAGTCGGATGAGGTTGGGTGGGACGAAGGCGGCTAGCAGTCGCAGCAGGGGCAGTGCAGCCGACGGTGTCGACAGCGGCGCCTGCGCCACCGACACGGTAACGGTGCCGGTGCGCCGCAGCTCGTCGACGCGCAGCTGCACGGTGAGGACGTTCAGGGCGTCGGATCCCCGCAAGGTGAACCCACGCTGTCCGTGCAGCCGCTGAGTGAAGACGATCTCGAGGCCCTGCTGAGGCATCCCGGCTGGGCTCAGCACGGTCAGCGTCGCCAGCAGCGGCGGCGTGAGGCGTTCAGGCACGGCCGTCATGAACAGCCGAGTGACCTGTCGGATCCCCGAGATTCCTAGCTCAGCCGGCGCGTTGACCGTCAGCGGCCCCACGAATTGCCCGGAGAGGTCCAGATCGCCGCCGTATGCCAACGCCTCGTCCACCTGCTGGCGCGTCTGCTCGCCCTCGGGTGTGGCGGGGAAATTGAACTCGCCCCTGACCGTGATGGGCGGCGCCTGTGCGCCGGGCCTTGCCGAGATCGTCACCTCGGTCCACCCATCGGCGGGAATCGCCTGGACCTGGTAGTCGGCAGAGATCTCCTCGGCGCGACGCCCGAGCGCCTCGACCCTGGCCACAAGATCAGGGACGCCGCCGGCGAGCATGTCGCGTTCAGCCCTGTGCTCTCGAATCGCCTCAAGCAGCTCACCGTCGACGTCCCTGAGCACTGCACGGACGAGGTCAGGATGGGCGGCAAGCTGCGTGTTGAGCCACGAGCGTCCGTGCCACTGGCGGATGAAGCGGTACGTCTTCTTGAGTTCCGCGAACCACTGCAGCTCGGCCGGATTGTGGTTGATGGGCACCACGAGGTACCAGGCGCGCGGGTTCAGCGTCGCCGCCCGCGCCAACGACTTCTCGACCTGGCTGCGGCGGTTCGGTGAGCGGCTGCCGAGCCGTCCGGTGAAGCTCTTCAGCTCGTAGATGCTCAGCCGTCCCGCGTGCCGTACCTGGACGTCGCGTCCGCCGTCTCCGCCCGAGCCGTCGATCACCTCGGCACGGGGATGTAGCCGGACCAGTAGTCGCGACACGAGGTCGGCGTACTGCGGCTCGGACAGCTTCTCCCACGGAACCGACACCACGTGCTGTGCCTCCACCCTTCGAACAGCGAACACGAAATCATAAGCGGCATCACCGACCGCGAGCACGACAGCAGAAGCGCGCCCGGCAAGGCAACAGCGACCTTGGCGGAGCAGCCGTGGCTGAATCCGGGCAGCCGGTGTGCAGCGCGCGAGCGTAGGCGGTCGCGCGCGGCTTCAGAGGTTCACGGCTACGTCCGGCTGGTTAACGAGCCCCCGCTCTGTAACACGGCGACGCCGTCCAACACGCCCTCGCCGCCGGTGCCCACTACCCCGGCTCCGGTGCCGACTACCACCCGCCCTCCGGCGCCTGATCCCACCACGGCAACCACCGACCCCGTCCTGGACCCGGTGGTCCACTCCTCCGAGCTCGTCTCAGGCGACGCTGGCGGTGCGGCTCGATAGATCAGCAGGCTAAAGCAGCAGGCCCAGCCGCCATACCCCACGCTCGAGGGTAGTAGGGCAACCGGGGTGTAACTTCTACTGCCTGTGCCAGGCGTGATGTCGATGGAGGTCTACGTGCGTGAGGTCGTACGTCGGTCGGTACGGGCGATCCTGTGGGACGAACGCGGTCAGCTCGTGTTGATCAAGAGAACGAAGCCTGGCCAAGCCCCTTACTGGACTGCGCCCGGTGGCGGCCTTGAACCGACGGACGCATCCCTCGATGCAGCCCTGCGCCGTGAGCTGCGGGAGGAGTTGGGCGCGGAGGCAGAGCAGTTTAGCCAGGTGTTCTTGTTCAGCTCGCCGTCGGGCGAGGGAGTGTCCGTGCAACACTTCGTCTCCTGCCGGCTCGCCCGGGTAGACGAGAGCGCCCGTACGGGTGCGGAGTTCACTGATCCGGGCCGTGGTGGCTATGACCTTGACCGGGTGGCCGTCGACCGCCTTCATGAGGTGGACCTGAAGCCTGACGCCCTGAAGGAGTTCATCCTCGCGAACGCCGATGCCTTGCTATCGGAGTTCAGCTAAGGCGGGCCAGATCCCTGCCGGTGCGAGCGTGAAGCGGCGCGCGGCTTGGAAGACGTCCTGGGGGCGGCTCGCTCCGGCGGTGATCGCTGCGACCGCGCCGATCAGCATTCGGTGCGAGACGATCAATGCTGAGTCTGCTTCACCCGCGTGTCCGAGGACCGTCGCGGCGGCCGTCGCCCGTTCGTAAAGCGCTGTGAGGCTTTCGCCCCCGGCCAGCGCCGAGTCCGGGTCGCGGAGTCGGTCCGTGCGCCAGGTCTGGTACTCAGACGGGTAGTCCTCAGGTCCTTTGCCGATGACGCAATCGGGGGCGCGCCACTCGGCGTACAGCGGGTTGGGAACGGCGAGCGGCACGCACAGCAGCGCCGCCAGGATCTCCGCGCTTGTGGCGGCGCGCGGATGCGGGCTGGTCAACACGATTGCAGGCCGGACACCGCGGTCACGAAGTGCGTGGGCGGTGGCGGCGATCTGTGCCGCGCCGCGCGCGGTGAGAGGCGTCTCGGGGCGGGCATGGGCGTGGGGGCGGGTGATTCCGTCGAGGCTGGTTCCGTGGCGGATCCAGAGGGTGGTCATGACAGGTGCCAGCCGCCGTCGACGTTGATCGCTTGGCCGGTGACGAATCCCGCTTCTGGGGAGGCCAGGAAGGCGATAGTGGCGGCGACGTCTGCGGGTTGACCCCGTCGTTTGATGCACTGTCGGTCGAGCTGGCGTCGGACCATAGCGTCGTGGTCGGGTACGACGCTGTGCTCTGCGGGGACCTCGATCGAGCCGGGCCGCACGGTGTTGACGGTGATGTTGTGGGGGCCGAGTTCGCGGGCGAGCGCGCGGACGAGTCCCTCCAGGCCGCTTTTCGCGGCGATGTAGCCGGCGAGGTCGACGCGTCCGAGCTGGGTCATGACTGAGGAGACAGCGACGAGGCGGCCGTAGTTGTTGCTGATGAAGGCTGGTGTGGCGGCGCGGATGACTGCGGCGTGCGTGACGAGGTTGAGTTCGAGCTGGCCGCGAAGGACGTTGAGGTCCGTCTGGCTCCACGGGATGCGGGGGTACGCGCCGGCGTTGCTGATCAGGACGGCGAGTTGGGTGGCGTGTTGCTCGATGGTGGCGCGGAGTGCGGTCTGGGTGTCAGCGGCGGTCAGGTCGCCGGTGACGGTGTGGGTCTGTGCGCCGTCGCGGCGGGCGGCCTCGACGACCGCGTCGAGGTTGGTGTCGTCGTGTCGGTGGGCCAGGACGAGGTCAAAGTCGGCGCACAGCCGGGCGGCGATGGCCGCTCCGATGCCGGTGCCTGCTCCGGTGATGACGGCGATGGGGCGGCTCATAAGGGCGGCTCCGCTGGCGTCTGAGTGGTGAGTCCGAGGATCTGCTCCAGGTCGGCGTCGGGTGCGTAGAGGTCGGCGAGTAGGCCCAGCGACAGAGCGGCGTCGCGGGGTTCCAGGAGCTGTAGTGGGTATACCGCGAGGATCCGCATGGCGAGGTACGGGCGTATCCAGGTGAGTAGATCCGTGGCGGCGGAGAGTGCGAGCGGCCGGGCGAGCGTCGTGAGGTATCGGGTGATGGCTTGCTGCCGGGCCGGCGATGGCTGGTGCTGGTAGTCGATGCCGACGGCTCGGCGGGAAAGTCTTCTGAGCCGTACGGTGGGTTCGACAGCTTCGGCGAGTGCCTTCCTGTGGTCGGCGTAGGCGTCGGTGTTGTAGTGAGGGACGAGCCAGGCGCCGTGCAGTCTCTGGTACCAGAGGAAGCAGGCGAGCTCGCCGGGGAGGGCGTTGAGGCCTGCGGTGTCGTAGTCGAACCAGACGGGCTGGTTGTCGGCGTCGAGGCCGATGTTGAAGTCGGTGGGGTCGCCCTGGGTCATCGCGGCCCAGACCTGCTCGTCTGGTTGGAAGGCGTCGCGTAGCTCGCCGAGGAGGGCAGGAAGGTCGAGCCGTCGGGGCTGTCCGTTGACCATGAGGGTGGTCTCCCGCAGCTCAGAGGGCCGGAGACCGTCGGCGTCGGTAAGTTTGAGCACGATCGGGTTGTGGCCGTAGTAGTGGTCCAGCCTGCCGCCAGGCTGGGCCCGGTCGCGGTAGAGCTTGCTGTTGGCGCGTGAGGCGGGGACTTGGCAGATGGTCGCGTCGATGGTTCGGCGGTAGTGCCGGAGGATCGCGTCGAGCCCGCGGTCGAGGTTGGCCGCGCTGCCGGGGCCGGTGGACGTGAGAGCGTCGAGGAGCAGGCCGGTGTCCGGAAGATCGGGTCGGTGGCGGTCGTAGAGGGTGAGGGTCCAGTGCCCGACGCGGTGCTGGGAATGCAGCCTTGGTAGCCGGTAGCGGTAGCGGATTCGGTGGTACCCGGCGACTTCGGCCGCAGCCTCCACGGGGTTCGGATTCACCTTGGCGAAGAGGCGGTGTACGCCGATGTCGAGGTGGAAGGTGCGGTTCATGGTGAAGCGGCGGTAGCGGCCGACGCGGATCATCGAGTCCACCAGCCCGCGCACTGCCCCGCGAAGTCGGCTATGACCTTGGCGGGGATGGCGCGAAGGTCGCTCGCGGTGGACCAGAGAGTGTCGTCGTAGCGGTCCCGCACGGGACACGCGTCGGCGACCGACATCAGGTGCGAAAACGGGGTGGCCACCGCGTGGTGACCTGCTGATCCGGTAATCCACTTGGCGTAGCCGTGCCGTCCGTAGAGACCGACCACATGCGGCTGCGTGCCGTCCCCTCGGATGGTGAGCGCAGCGAGATGGGTCAGGCCGGTGTCGTTGCCGATCACCAGCTCGGCGGCGGCGAACAGGTCAATGCACTCGACCGCCGTTGGTCCGTGAAGTACCTCAATCGACCCCACGGATGCCGGAGGCTGGTGGCCCGGTGGTGTCACCAGGCTGAAGCGCCAGGCACCTGAGTGGCGGGCCGACAGGTGTTCGACGAGGACGCCGAAGTTGTCGATGCCGTAGTCCTTGCGGTCGGGGCGACTCGTCGTGGCCACGAAGACCACGTGGAGTGGCTTCGGCGCTGCGACCGACGACCGGAACCTGGGGGACGGGTCATCAGATGCGGGGAGCCTGACGCCGAGGGCTTGCTCGACGTCGAGGTAGTAGCGCATCGGCAGGGCCGCATGGACCTCGACAATGTCGGCGTCGATGAGGTCGAGCAGCGTTGGAGGCGATTCCGGTACCGCGTCGAATTCCAAGGCGTCTTCGCTGCCGAGCGTGCCCAGTTGGTGCCCGTCGCCGGCCGTGACCGTGACTGGAAGGGTGCAGCGGGCGATCAGGTCCGCCCGGCTGCCGGCGTACTCCAGCGTTGCGAACTGATCGTGTGTGGCGTCGTGAAGTGCCTGTGCCATGGCGAGGCCGAGCAGCAGGTCGCCGAGTCCGCGAGAGCCGAAGTCGACGCGCCACCCGGTCTCACGAACCGCGTCGAGGCGTGCCCGCCGGGGTGGGGTCTCTCCGTTGGCCCGGCGATACGGCAGGAGCCGGCCGAGCGGCGCCCGTTCACGTCGGACGACGTACCGTCCGCCGCGGTGGCACACCGGTTCCTCGACGAGGGTCACAGCGTTGTCAGTACGCACAGCGGGACCTCATTGCACTCGAGTAGCTGTCGGCCCTCGCCAGCGGTGTCTTCGACGAGGCAGAGCGCACCGGTGATGTCGGCGCCGGCCGCGCGAAGCGCCTTGACGAGATTGGCCAGAGTGAGCCCGGTGGTGATCTCGTCGTCCACGATGAGGACGCGCAATCCTTCGAAGTCGCCGTAGGCGAAGACCTCAAGACGCCGGGCATGCGGCTCGTGGAACACGAGCTTTCCGGGTAGGTCGAGGTTGACTTTCCAGGCGAGCCGATACTGGCTACCGCTGGCCCAGGCCACCGCGATCGTCGGCACGATGCCGCCGGCGTCCAGGCCCAGGAGAAGATCGTGCGGCCGGTACGCCGGGTGCTCGGACCATCGCTTCCACAAGCTGCGGCCCGTCGCCAGGACCTGTTCTGCGGCCACATCGGTGCGGATGCCATCAAGGCCGTGGACGACGCGGATCGGACGAGTGGTGTCTCCCACCCCGAGCCGGGTCACTCGATCGGCGTGCAGAACCTCATCAAAGGCAGTGGTCATCGAAGATCTGATCCTTCCGTCTTGGGGATGTCAAAGGCGACCGTGCAGCCGAGCGCGTCGTAGTAGGCGAGGATCTTGGCGGCGACGCCGCAGACCCGGTGAGATAGAGCTTTGTCCTTTCGCCACCGGTCGCCGCTGACCTCGGCCACCTTTGGAAGGTCGACTTCGGCGTCCGGATGGCTGGTGGTGAAGGTGAGGCGGACCTCCTCGCTGGCATCGAGGTCCACCCCGTCGGCACGCAAGATGATCTTCATCATCAGGACGACGTGCTTGTAGACAGCGCGAACATCGGGTTCGGGGTTCGCGGCGAGTCGCCGCAACACCATCGCCACGAGCGGCAGTTCGCTGCGTGAGGCGCGGTCGTCGGCTGGTGCGTCGAAGGCGTTGAGTACGAGGTCGCTTCGGTGGTAGAGCAGGCCGCAGCCATCGCGGGTTATCTGCCGCACCGCGTGCAGTACTCGGGGCGGGACCAACCCGGCGAGCATCTCCCGGGTGGTGAACGACGACAGTGCGATCTTCTCCCCCGCCGGTCCGCTCTGCGGGATGCGCCTGGTCTGGAGCCAGTGCAGCGGCAGCGTGTCGCGTACGACAAGGAGGTCGAGGTCGCTCCATCCCGGTTGCCAACTCTGATGGGCGAGGCTCCCCGTGGCGGCGACGAGCGCGGTCTCAGAATCGGTCAGCCTGGCGACGCAGTCCGCGAGTACCGGTTGCAGTGCCTCGGGGATGGCCGTGCCCGCATGCGGTGGAACCCTGGCCCCGGACCTGCGGTGAACAACTTCCGTGACCGCCCTCTTCAGCGCGGCCAGGCTGTGGCCGTTGTCGATGACCGTGTCGGCGATCGACGCGATGCGGTCTCCGCCCCGGCTTCGCTTGATCGCGTCGCGGGCGGAGAGCGATTCCATGGCCTCGGTGGCGCGCTGCGCGCGAAGCCTGTCCGGGAGGCGGAGGAACACAATCTCGCAGCGCTCGCCCCAGATCCTGCGAAGATGTGCTGTGGCGTCGAAGCGGTGCGCGCTCTCCAGGCTGATCCGGTGCGAGCCCGGGTTCAGCGCGGCGAACCGAAGGATCTCTTCAGTGAGCATCTGCGCCTGGGTCAGCTCGTCCCATTCGCGATACGGATCGGCCGCAACGAGCCGATCGGCGGCAAGCTGCATGAGGTAGCCGATCTTCAGCCGGGTGGCTGTGTGCTCCGTGCGGAGCAACTCACCGACCGTGCTCTTGCCGCTCTCGGACATACCAGCGAGCACCCATAGGTGCTTGATCCGGTCTGGTGGCAGCGGAACGACGGGCACGTCGAGTTGCGTCAGGACCTGGCGGATTTCGCGCTGCACATCAAGGAGTGGGCGGTGCCCGCGCACCACGATGGCGTGGTACTCCCCGCTGCCGACTTGGAGATCGATCGCCTCGGCCAGTCGCCGCTGGTACTCGGCGTAGCGCTCGGTGGTCGGCACGGGCTCACGCGCCACGGCGTGGTGCGCCTCGGCCGCCGGCTGGTCGCTGTGGCGCAGCAGCAGGTGCAGCTCACGGCGCGGCGCGGGGGCATAGCGACGTGCTTTGGCCTCGACCTGCGCGAGCGCCTCGGCGGTGGAGATGCCGTCCTTGACCGCCGCTGTCGCCGCGCAGGTCGCCACAAGCATCGGCCAACCGCGGTCCTCCAACGCCAAGGAGCCGCCAGCGGCACACCGCGCGGCGTGGGAGCTGAAAACGAGGTCGATGTGTTCATCGGTGGTGCTGTCGACGAACCACCACTGACTGAAGTCTCCTCGCGACACCTCAGCCCATCGCCGGTCCCACCGATCGACTGTCCCGGTGAACGCGATGTCCGGCATCGCCGACGCCAGCCAGCGGGCGTTCGTGGTCTTGCCGACGTTGTCGGCGCCGTTGAGGGTGACGGCGATCCTCATCGCGGCTCCCGGTAGCTCTTGAGCGTGCGCCAGTGAGGAATGCGGCGGCGACCTTCATGAATGTCGAGCACAAGGGTGTCGAAGGCTTCGGTGAGTTCGGTGTACTGCTGGAGCGCCAGCGAAGGATCGACGTCGCTCGGGTCCAACTGGGCGGTCTTTGAGAATCGCCTCCACCGAACCCACGCGATGGCCAGGCGGTCGATCACGGAGCCGATCGTCTCGGTGTGCAACGGTGCACCGCCCGGAGGCCGGATCACATGCTCAACCCAGGAGTCGATCTCCCCGATGAGTGCGACGCGCGTGGCGTTGAGACGATCGATCGATCTCTTGGCAGCAGCCACCACGTGGTCGTCAGCGGCCGGGTCGCGGGAGATTGTCTCCGCCGCCCATTGTTCGCCGTGGTGCGAGGCGAGCCGGGAGGCCGCGTGGAGGGGCACCGCCCAAACCTCTGGCAGAACCCGCGGACGGCCGCCGAACGTACTGGTGATCAGGTCTGAGCTGGGCAGCGGTGGACAACGCTGCGGGTCGGGGGCGAGTGGTGGGTGACCGACGGAACGGAGGGGCATGGGTGAGCCTCCTTGATCCTAGGTAGGGCGGCGGCCGGTGCTCGGCCTGTCAGGGCCGGAGGGTGGTGCCGGCGGCGGTGGTGTGGCCGCGTTCGAGGATGAGGACAGCGGAGAACAGGCCCGGCCGGCGCCCGCTCAGCCGCTCGTGCGCGGCAAGGATCTCGCCACTGTGCGGGTTGACCAGCAGCTCAGAGGTGGATCCGTCGGCGGTGATGGTGAAGGTCAGGCCGGTGCGGCCGACGATGTCGGCGCTCTGTCCGCGGTAGGTGATGCCGGGGATGGCCGCGAGAACGCGCAGGCTTGTGGCCCGTTGGGCTTGGTTGAGGTATTGGGTGGTCGCGAGTGCGACGACGCCGTTGGCGAGTAGCCGCGGGTAGGCGGGTTCGTTGGCCAGTTCCCTGGGGGCGAGCATGGCGGCGAGGGTGGGCGCATCACTGGGCAGCGGCTCGGGCAGGTACGGATGCAGGCCGCCTGACAGGTGCTCGGTCGTTGTCTCAGGCGTCTGCGTGAACAGGGCCGGCTCGTGGCGCTCGGGTTGGTGGTTCAGTCCCGGCAGGTCGGGGAGGCGCCGGATTGCCTCCTGGCCCGAGCCGTCGATATCGCGGCGCCATTGGCGCAGGTCGGTGCGGGTGGTGGCATTGGTGGCGCGGGTCCAGGACTGGGTGTGCAGGTAGGTGTAAGGCAGAGCGGTGGTGGTGTCGCCGGGCGTGGCGGTGACGGTGTTGGCGAGGGCGGTCAGCCGTTGTGACGGCGTGAGACCCGGTCCGGTAGCGGCCGGCTGCGTGGCGACAGTCCGGCTGTCGGCTATTGCGGGCGGCGTCGACGCGGGGTTCTGGTGGGCTGGGGTGGTGGCGTGGCAGCCGCTGAGGAGAACGCTGCCGAGCAGGCTGACGGCCAAGCGGCGGGCGAGGGCAGTCGGGGTGGCTATCACGGTGTCGGGGTTCCTTCCCGGCACTGAGCAGTCGGTGGCGACGGCAGGGCTGGCGTTGTGAGGGTGCGGGCAGTGGCGAGGGGGCTCACCGCTGACCGTCCTCGTGGTGGTGACCCTTGGTGGCGCAGTCCTGTCGAATGCGGGCGAGGTGATGGGTCATGCGGGCGGTGGTGGAGTTTCCGGGGTGCTCACGGCGCTGCGTGGCGATGGTGTCGGCGAGGAGGTCCTGGGCGGCTTGGCAGTGGCCGAGGTCGTGCAGGACGAGGGCTGTTGTGGCGTGAACGGCGAGGGTGCGGTGGCCGCGTGGGCCGTCGCTGCTCGCGGCGTGCTCGCCGAGCTGCCGATAGAGGTGGTATGCGCGTTGATGGTGACCGGCGCTGCGGTGAGCGGCGGCGAACAGGTGCAGGGCGTGCAGGCTGCGCCGGTGCGTGGGGCCGTAGAGGTGGTCGGCGCTGTGGTGGCCGTACCCGGCCCAGCGGATGGCGGCATCGAGCTCACCGAGCCGCAGGTGCAGTGCGGCCAGAAGGGTGCCGGCTTCGGCATGCACCGGATGGGGTGGGGCGGTCGCGGGGTCGATGCCGGTGAGGCTGCCGTGCAGGAGTTGCCGGGCGCGAAGGGGATCGCTGACGGCGAGGTCACGGGCGGCGGCGACACGCTTCGCGCGCTCGGTCTCCCATCGGTCTGGACCGGCCACGGGTACCGCGCGCCAGGTCAGAGTCATATCGTGAGCGGCGGCGCCGACGGTGACGCAGGTCAGGACGCGGTGAGCGTGCATGGCGGCCAGGTGTGGGCGCGCTGGTGTCCCTGCGGGGGAAGCGATGATCCGTGGCGCGTGTCGCAGAATCGCTCGACCGACATGATCGGCGATGACGACGGCGTCGAGTGGCCTGGGCCAGCAGTCGTTTCCGCAGAGGTACGCCGGTGCCGCGGCGGCCGTCTCAGCCAGAGCCACTGGTTGGTGGCAGAACTTGCAGTACAGCAGCCCAGGGGCTAGATACCCCGGTCGGGTTCCGTCCGCCCCTTGGTCCGCCCGCTGCGCCTGCGGAGCGGTGACCTTGGTGACCCATTTCTGCACAGTGCGGGGATCGAGGTCCAACTGGCGGGCGACGCTGGTGACGGCGCCGTATGCCTTGACGGTGCGGGCGTCAGCGACGCGCTGAACGACAGCGTCCACGAGGTCGGTTGGGTATCTGCGAGCGAAGGCCATGATCAGTCCTATGGGGTGGACGGGTAGGCGTGCTGGTCTTGCCAGCGGTCACCGACCGGGCGCATGGGATTGATCGGCATGGCTCTGCTGGCGTGGTGGGGGTTGCGGCGCATAGGGCGCAGGCTCGGCCCGTTCGGCAGGGTGAGGGGCGGGCGGAGCGTGTACCCATAGCGGACGAGCAGGTCCTCCGGTTCTGCGAGAACGGTGGTCCAGGAGGGCAGGTCGATGCGGTCGAGGCGGGCGCGGTGATGGCTGAGCAGGGCGCTGCCGCAGCCGGCCTTCTGCCGAGTTGGGGATACGGCGAGGAGCGCCAGGTGGTAGTGCGGTTCGGTGGGCTGCTGCTGTGCGATCAGGCCCTCAAGGGCGGTGAAGCGCTCAGCGTGTGCTCCCGCGGCCTCCACGAGGCGGGTCGGGTAGTTGGCTGGTGGCGGGATCGGTCGGTAGCGGTGAAAGCCGACGATGGCGGCGGTGAGGTCTTCGGTGAGGTGCACGTCGCCGAAGAACATCGCGTGCTCCACCCACACCGCGACGACGTCGGTCATCACCTGGCGGCGCTGCGCCGCGTCCGGTACCAGCCAGGCACCGAGCGGGCTGGGGTGCAGGGCGTCGGCGATCAACGCGGCGACGGCCTGTCTGTCTGTCCAGCGGGCGGCGCGGATACGAACGCTTGAGTCCACGGCGTTGTCGTCCCTCTCGGCGGTCTATCGGTAGGTGGCGGTGGCGAGGTCACCGATCGCGGCGTCGACGGCGGCGGTGATCTCCCGGATGGGGCGGTGGTGTTGGGCGGCGATGGTCTTCAGGTGGGCGGTGAGGGGGGCGATGTCGTCGTCGAGGTAGAGGTGGTCGGCGAGGCCGAGGACGGCGACGAGTCCGGCGAGCGCGGCGGTGTGGTTGTCCGGTTGTTCACGGCCGGCGGCGAGGTAGCGCAGCCGGGCCCGGGCGACGACGGCCCACTTGGTGTCGGTGGCGAGGTAGGCGTCGGCGCGGATCAGGCCGCCGAGGCGGCGGCGGGCGGTGTGGCGCAGGATGCCGGCGGCGACGAGTCCGGCGCGGGTGCGTTCGTACAGGTCGTCGGAGAAGCTGCGCAGGAACGCCTTCACGGTCGGGGTGGTCCGGGAGTGGTGGATCGCGGCGAGGGCGGTGTCGGCGATCAGGTCACCAACTGCCTGGTCGGAGTTCAGGCGTAGCCACCGGTCCGCGGCCGGATGGTCGCCGTATGAGTTGAGCGTGATCCGCCCGGCGAGAAACAGGTCGATCAGCACTCCGCCGGCCATGCCGAGGGCCAAGGCTTGGCGGTGCGCGTGCGGCTGGCCGGTGTCGTCGTGGTGCCCGAGCAAGAACAGTTCGTCGCGCAGCGACAGCTGGGGTATCGACGCGGTCATCAGATGCCCCTATTCCTGAACTGCGGCAATGTCCCGCAGCCGGACGTGCGCGTCGCGGTAGGCAGCCTGCGGCTCCGGGAGCAGGGCTTTGTCGACGGCCGCCAGGACGGTGTAGTTGGGGTCGCAGACGTTGCCGATGGGTGCCCGCCCGGCCTGCGAGATGAGCTGATAAGCGTCCAGGGTCTGCAGGCCGCACAAGTCGACGGTCCAGGCGGTGAGGTCCTGGTGGGCCATGCGGTAGGCGTCCTCCAGGGGGCGGGCGCAGCCGACCGACATGATGGTCGTGTCAGTTTCCAGGCGCGGCCAGGCGGTGGCGGCGCCCTTGACGACCTCGACGGCGAGGGTGGTGACGGTGGCGATCTCCACGCCGACGCCGCAGGCTTCACCGTGTCCCTGGCGGGCGTGACCGTCGCCGAGGGCGAACATCGCCCCGTGCACGTTAACCCCGAGATACAGGGTGGTCCCGGCGCGCAGTTCCGGGGTGTCGAGGTTCCCGCCGTAGTAGTCCGGGACGATCGTGGACCGGGACTCCATGCCACCTGGGGCGACGCCGATGGTGCCGATCATCGGATCCAGCGGCAGCTCGACGGTGTGCTCGCTGGCGGTGGCCCGGTAGCGGACGATGCCCGCGTGCCGGTCGATGTCGTACACCCACACCCGCTCCTCCAGCGGCGGCTGCAGGGTGGCCGTGTGCGAGGTCGATGTGAGTGCCCCGAAGTACGGGAAGGTAGCCGACACTCCCCAGTCCCGGGCGGGTTCGATCGAGACGAGGTGCACGGCGAGGGTGTCGCCGGGCTCGGCGTCCTCGACGAAGAACGGTCCCGACACCGGGTTCAGGTACGGCATCTGGCAGACCTGCGATGGCAGGTCCGCAGGGCCGCGTACGAGGCCGCCGAAGCAGTCCTGCGTGTGCACGGTGAAGACATCGCCGGAGCGGACGTGGGCCACCGGGAGACGGCCGCCGAAGGTGTAGGCCAACTCATCACGGGCGGGCCGGTAGGTGAAGTGGCTCATCGAGATCACACCCGCTCCATGTCACGCCCGGTGGCCTGGGTGGGGGCTAGGCCGGACAGCACCGGCCGGCGGCCGGTCAGGTACAAGCTGGCCAGGACGACCACGCCGAGGCCTAGCCAGGCCAGGCCGAGGCGCTGGGCGGCGATGTTGGCGTTCACCACCACGTAGGCGAGGATCACGAACCCGATTCCGGGCATGAGCAGGTGCGCGAACCAGTTTTCGCTGCGACGGCGGATCAGGTGGTGCACGACCACGGAGACGTGCAGGACCAGGAACGCCACCATCGCCCCGAAGTTGATCAGCGACGACAACAGCGTGATGCCATCCGCCCGCGTCGCCATGTACAAGCCCAAGGCGAGGGACACGACGCCGGTGAGCAGGGTCGCGTTGATCGGCACGCTGCGGCGCACCGACACCTTGGCCAGGAAGGCGGGGAGCTGCCGATCACGGGCCATCGCGTACAGCAGCCGGGACGTGGCGACCTGCGCGACCATCGAGTTCGGCAAACCCCAAGCGATCGCGGTCGCCACCGCGCACACCGTCGCCAGCCAGCTTCCGCCGGCCACCGCGGCGGCGTCGTAGAAGGCGGTGCCGTTCACGTCGCCCTCGGCCAGCAGCCCGCCGGGGTTGGGCACGAGCATCGCCGCCAGCCACGTCTGCGCGATGAACAGCACCCCCGCCAGGACGAGCACGGTCGCCATCGCCCGGCCGATCTGCCGGGCGCCGTCACGGGTCTCCTCCGCCAACATGGAGATGCCGTCGAAGCCCAGGAACGACAGCACCGCGATTGACACCGCCCCCGCCACGAGGGACCAGGTGAAGGTGTCGGCGTTGTAGAACGCGTCCCAGCTGAACCGGCCCCTACCCGTCGCGAGGGCCCAACCGGCGACGACCAGGAACAACGCCAGGACGATCAGCTCACCGACGAGCATCACCCGGGTGACCACCGCCGTCATGCGGATGCCGACCGAGTTGACGACGGTGTTGACCGCGACGAACCCGAGCAGCCACAGCCACACCGGCACCGTCGGCACCGTGGCGTGCATCGCCACGGACGCCACCAGGTACAGCAGGCCGGGAACGAGCACGTAGTCGAGGAGGATCACCCAGCCGGCGAGGAACCCGACCGGCGGGCTGATGCCCCGACCGGCGTAGTTGTAGACGCTGCCTGACATCGGGAAGGCCTTCACCATCTGCGCGTACGAGAACGCGGTGAACACCAGCGCCACCACACCGATGACGTAGGCGAGGGCCACCATGCCGCCAGAGCCCGCATACACGCTGCCGAAGATCGCCATCGGCGCGATCGGCACCATGTACACCAAGCCGTACGCCAACAGGTCCCGAAACCGCAGCTGGCGGCTGAGTTCCTGCCGATAGCCGTAGCGGGCTAGGTCGTTCGAGGTTGTCATCGGTAATCCTCACGAGGATGAGAAGCGCGAGCAGAGCGCGGAGAAACGCCTGCCGGGTGGTCGTCAACGACCCGACGGCGACGGGCATTCGCGGTTGACGTTGCTGTGGCAGCCACTCCACTCGTCACTGATGGTGGCTACATCCGGACCGACGGTGATTCGGCTCAGCAAGCTTGCCAAGCGCATCCACGTGAGTGGATCCCCGGCGGTGGTGAGATTTTTCCCCACCCGCGCACGCCCACGACCTGCAGATACTTTGATCAATTAGCGGCGAGCTACCCACCCTGCGGCCGCTGGCCTCGCCGCGCCCCGTACCGATTCCGATGAGAGGGGCGATACCGTGCGACAGGAGGCCGCAGGTAGGAGGTGACCGTGATGGCGAGGACGACGGGCACCAAGGCGCAGCGCGATCACGTACGCCAGACCCTGGCGGGTTTCGGAGCGACACCCACCGCCATCGCCGCCGAGCTGCAGCGCCGCTTCGGGCTACGACCCCGGGATGCTTTCCGCCAGGCCCATGGTTGGACCCAGGACGCGGTAGCCGAGAGGTTGAACGCCAAGGGAAACGGTTCGGCGACGTTCACCGGGGCGCGGATCAGCGACTACGAGCGGTGGCCCTTCGGCGGTCGTCGGCCCACCTTGGCCGCCTTGAACGCACTGGCGCAGGTCTTCGGCACCGAACCGAGCAGTCTGGTCGATCTCGACGACCTGACCGCTATGCCGGAAGCAGACCGAGCGGCGTTGAGCGGCAGGAGCGCCGCCCCGGTGCCTGCACCATCGGTCGCATCCTTAGCACCGCCTGGCGCGATGACTGAGCCTCTGCGGTGGGACCTCGGCGCTCTGCAGGACGAGACGGAACTGGTGATAGCGGTGGCAGAACGCACGGCGAGCTTCGGCACATGGGCGCAAGCCTCCAACGTCGGGCCTTTCACCCTCGACGATGTCGCTGCCTCCACCCGCAGGATCGCCGTCGACTACCTCACCGAGCCGCCCGTCGTCGTCTACGCGCGGGCCGGGCTCCTGGCCGACCGCGTATTCCGCCTTCTGCAGAGCGGGCGTCAGAACCCTGATCAGTCTCGGGAGCTCTACACCTGGGCGGGCTACCTCTGCACACTGCTCGCCTGGATGGCGGGCGATCTCGGACACCCGGCCGCAGCCGAGTCCCAGGCACGCACGGCCTGGATGTGCGCCGAGACCGTCGGCGACAACACCCTCCGCGCCTGGGTCCTCTCCACGATCAGCAAGACCCACCTGTGGGAGCGGCGGTTCGAAGACGCGGCCAACGCCGCCGTGCGCGGCTACGGTCATGCCGCCGAGGGCAGCGCGGCGGTCATGCTGGCGTGCCAGGAAGCGGACGCGTGGGCGGAGATCGGTGCTGTCGAGCCGGCACGGGCAGCACTGCAACGCGCCGAAGAGGCCCGCCAACATGCCAGCCGCGACCCGGTGGGTGGCCTTCTCGCCTGCGGCACGGTGCGCCAACACAACTACGCTGGATCAGTACTGCTCCGCATTGGCGAGGCCGCCAACGCCATCGAGCATGCCGAGCACGCCCTGACGGAAGCCGCCGCGGACCCGTCGGTTGCCTACGGCACGCTCGCCCAGATCCGCATCTGGGCCGCCGCGGCACATCTCAAAGCCGGCAGCCTCGACGGCGCGGTCTCGGTCCTGTCGCCGGTGCTCGCTCTGCCACCTGAACAGCGGCTCGACCCGCTGGTGCACCGCCTGCGCGGCGTCGGGCGCAACATCGCCGGCAACCCGTCGCTGCGCACGAGCATCGAGGCCCGCAGTGTCCAAGCAGCAATCACCGAGTTCTGCGCCACCGGCGCCGCCCGGCAACTTCCCTGAACCTGGAGAACCCATGGCAGTCCCGCACGCCACCGATATCCGTAACCACTGGTACTGGCGACCGGGTTGGGGCATCGGCTCCCGCTTCTATACCTGGCACATCACCTTCGACGGGCAACCCGAGGTCGAGAAGCTCGCTGACCAGTACCGGGCCCTACTGTCTTCGCAGCCCAGCCTCGACGTCATTCCGAACCGATGGCTTCACCTCACCATGCAGGGCATCGGCTTCGTGCAAGAGGTCGCCGACGACGACGTCGACGCCATCGTGGCCGCCGCCAGTGACCGGTGCTCGCGCTTGTCACCCTTCAAGCTCACCATCGGCACCCCCCATGTTGATCCCGAGTCCATCCAGATCGCTGTCGACCCGATCGAGCCCGTGCGGCAACTACGCGCCGCCATCCGTGCCGCCATCGCCGACGTCTGGGGCCAGGACCGCGTACCCGAGGCCGCCGAGCCCTACAACCCTCACCTCAGCCTGGCCTACACCAACACCGACGGTCCTGCAGCGCCGCTCATCGAGGCACTCTCCTCCGCCCCGAAGATCAGCGCCGACGCGCTGATCACCTCGTGCCAGCTCATCGTCCTCAACCGGGACGAGGGCATGTACGTGTGGGAACCGTACGCCACGGTAGAACTCGGTTCCTGAATCTTGCTCTACGTCCGCCATGTCACCCCGTGGTGGTGATCGTCAAGCCCATGCTTCCTCGCTCCGCACCTCCTCGCGGGCAGCAGGGGTCGCCGCCTGCGATAGCTGCTCACTCGGCGGGCATTCGGGTGGAGAAGGTTGCGCCCGCCCCGAGGCGGAGCGGGCGCAGGTCACGCGGCGCGTGGAGGTGCGGGTTGGTGTAGGCGGAGCAGGCGGGCGAGGGTGGCGGCTTGGTCAACGGTCGGGAGGCCGGCTTCAGCGGCCAAGGCTTGAATCTCGGTCTCGGTGGCGGGGTCGGTCAGGTAACGGGCCATCGACAGCGTCCCCGGCAGGAGCGGAGCATCCGCCCCCTCGGGGTGTGCGGTCGGGGCCTCGCCGCCGGTTGTCCGCGTGGGCGCGGTCGGCAGCGACGGGTGTGGTGTGTTCGCGCGTGATTGCTGGTCACGGCGTGTGGCCATGTCCCTCCCAGGACGGCTCGTGGCGTGGGGGTGAGGTGTAGGGCCATGGGCATCTCCTCTCTCGGTTGGCAGGCAGTTCTCAAGACCGATCGCCGAATTCCGCCGGCCGGAGTCGGGCGGCGGGTCGACGCGGTCGCCAGTCGGGCGACTTCGGGTGCGGCGGGCAGCGCAGTGGAGGGTCGCGGACGGTACCTCCGGTGGCGGCGGAAGTGAAGGGGTGTGCCACTCACAGCGACTCACAGCGGTGTGCCGTCGGTGTGAGTACTCGGACGGGCGCGGGTCTGTCGCCGAACTGCGCTGCTGACAAAATCTGACGGCTTGCGTCCGGCCCGGGCGGTCCGCTCTTGTCGCCCTCGGTGCGCGCCCGCACGCGAACAATGGCTACCGCCCCGGCGGGTTGGCGGGTGCGGGTAGTCCGGCGGTGTGTGGGGCGTTCAAGGCCGCCGTACGCGCCGCGTGTCCCGCCTGACCTCATCAGGCGCCCGCTCGTCCGGGGCGGGCTGGTCGTGGCTGGGGTAATCCTCGTCGTGGTGGGTGTCGGTGTAGGGGAGGTCGATGAGGCGGTGCCGGCCCGCGCGGCCGGGCAGTTGCCAGACCTGGTGGGCAGGGCTGGCAGCGAGTGCGGTACGTAGTTCGGCGGTGGTGGTGGCGATGACCGTCTCCAGGCCGGTACCGGCGAGGCGGTGGTGCAGGTTCGCCTCGCGGCGGGCGGACGGAAGATGGAACAGCACCGGCCATGCCCAGGTGCTCATCGTGTACAGCCGCTCATACTTGATGACCTTGTCGATGAGGACCTGGAGGTGTTCGCCTCCGGTGTCGTACTCGAGGAAGAACGGCACAGACCGTCCGCGCTCGGTCCACACCCCGGCGCCGTCCGGGCGGGGGAAGCCGGTCGCTCCGGCGATGATGATGTGCGGGTCCGCGCCTTTGCGGTACAGGGTGCCGGGTTCGTGGTAGGCCGACGCGGGCTGCCAGCGGACCAGGTCGCCTTCGGGGTGGGTGCGGGCGTGGGCCGCGAGGTCGATGAAGACCTGGTTGCCGCCGAGCAGGTGCGGCAGGTCCGGTCGGTTGGTCAGGGAGTGTTTGCGGCGGCGGGCCTGGTCCCGGCGGCCTCGTGGGAGTCCGCGTTGGGCGTGGACGTGGTCGTAGCCGAGTTGGTCCAGGACGTAGTGGTAGGGGTAGGAGCCGCCGTCGGCCTTGTTGGGCCGGAATCGGTCCACCGCTCGCAGGGCGGTGAGGCGGCGTAGGCGGCGTTGGGTGAAGTCCAGGGAGGGGAACAGGGCGGCGGCGATCTGGTCGGTGGTGAGCACGGCGTGGTCGTAGAGCCAGTCGAGGAGCCGGTCGTCGCGGGCGGTGATGCTGGCCTGCAGGCGCAGCAGGGGATCCGCGGTCGGTAGGTGTTTACCCACGGGCAGCCCCTGGGGGGAGACCCGAGACTGGAGGGTCTGTCTGGAGCGGTATCGAGCCGGCGGCAGCGGCCCTGACCTGGGCTGTGAGCGGGATCGGGGGGTCATTTCGGGGGTCAGGATCAAGACGGACGGTAGAACGGAGATCGACGTGGACACCGACACGGCCGAACACACCGGATCTGCGGTGACGGTGCCTTGAGAGGCTGTGTGAGTCGCGCCGGTAGCGGCGCTCGTGGTGGTCGCTGTGCGGGGACATCATCGTTGTTGCTCCTTGTTCAGGGTGCGGATAGGCCTGGGATGCGCAGCCGGCCACTGCATGGGCGGGAGCGCGGTGACAGGTCCGGTCAGGTTCGGACAGCTCACGGGCTTCCTGACAGACGCGCGCGGTTCTGAGGGCGGCGGCTCGTTCTGGCAGAAGTCGCCGATTGTGGTTCTGTCACGCGGCCTACCGCGGTGACAGATCCGGTGCGGGCGGGGTGGCCTCGGCGCGGAGGACGCGCACAAGCGCCGAGGCGGTGGCGTTGGACAACTGGTGCCCGTCCGCGCGTAGCAGTCGGGCGAGGGCCTTGCGGGACAGCGGTGTCCCCTCGGCTGCGAGGGTGCGGGCGGCGGTCTGGGCGGCCGGGACCAACGCCATGATCTCCGGGCTGACGTCCCCGCCCGGCACGTCGCCGGTCCGCCGGTCCCGGACCGCCAGGTCCTGGTCCGCGGTGGCGGGGACCGTGGTGGTGGAGTCCCGGACCGCGGCCGTCTCCTCGGGGGCCGGCATCGGCGGTCCGGGACCCGGCGCGCGGGAGTCCGGGACTACAGCCTTATCGATCGACGGTGGTTCTGGCTCGGTCCGCGTGGGCCGGGCGGGGCGGTCGGGTGGTGCGGAGTCGGCGCGGCCGAGGGCGATCTTCACCATCGTCAGGAAGCCGAGCGCCGGCAGCGCGGCGGCGGCCCACCCGATCACCGACGCCTCCGCCTCCACCACTTGAGCGGCCAGGGACAGGCACACGGCCACCGTCAGCACGGCCGCGGGGAAGGCGACGCTCTTGCCCCGCCGCCGGTTGCGGCGCAACTCCAGGCCGGCGGCGATGGAGGTCAGTTCCAGGACGACCGCGTCGGCCCAGGCCAGCCAACCCGGCTGGCCATGTGCCGCCGCGACGTCATGCACGTGACGGAACGACGCCGCGCCGGCCGCGCCACCGATCAACAACATGATCAGCACCTGGATCCGGTTCTCCAGCCGCTCCCGGCCTGACCCCACCTGCTCGGGCAAGACCGGTGATCGCTGCTCAGGTATCGCCAACGGCCCACCACCCGTCGACAACAGGTCCACCCGAATCCTCTGGCCTGGTCATGGTGAGAGAGCGGGCCCGGCACGCAGGTGCGACGGCCACTTCCAGCTTCTCTGGGACGATGTTGAGTGAAGTCATCTCTTTTGCTCCAAGCGTGGGCCGTAGGGTTCGAAGTACGGAGGGCTCCGTCCCAGGTCGCGCCTGCCCGGTACAGGCTCCCGGGCAGGCGCGACCCTGCCGGGTGACGCCCGGCCGGGCGGACCCCCTTGCGCGTGCAGGGGTCGATGAAAGTCACTATGGTCGAGTCAACGAACACGCCGAACCCCGCGCAGGGGCAGGCACCAGGACGGCAGGCGTCGCCACAACCCGCACAGCAGGTTGCGGTCAACAGGCGGACATAGGGGCGGGCGGCCAAGCCGAGCCACAAGGGTCAGGACCACCACGGACAGCGCCAGACGACGCCAGGGTGGTGCGGCGGCTCAACTCGCCGACAGACGATCCTTCATGTGGGGCCTCCCGTCTCTCCACGCCCCCGGGCATCGCCGGCACGAACAACAGCAGGCACTCCAGCTTTGGGAGTGCCCGCCCGCCTCCTTCTGTGGCCGACCGCGCCAGCTGGCGATCCGGGACGTACAACCAGTACGCCCCGGAAACACCCGTCGAGTCAACCCCCAATTCCGGGCGGAAAGGCCACCAGATCTTGACTCCAGTCCGGGGGAGTGCTATCCAGTCCGTTCAGGTCGCTCGCAGTCCCTTCGGGTCCGCCCACTCACCGCTGAATAAACTTTCAGGACTGGTCACATCGCGGGACATGCATCTCAGTGAGCGGAAGGGGTTGAGTCGGAGACTCGTGCACCCGCCGTCTCACAGGTGTAGGCGCGAGCCTCAATCGAGACCACGCTAGGACACCACCCTCGTCGACTACAGCAAGGCTCACCGTGACTACTGCCGATCGGCGCGACACGACCATCAAGCGCGGCGCCATCAGGGACACCGTCCGCAATGCCCTGTGGGCACGTACGGCAGGTCGGTGCACGATCTGCAACCGGCGTCTCCTCGGTGACTCCAGAACGTACTTTCACTCGGTCCTTCTTGCCGAACTCGCGCACAACATCGGTGCGACCGAAGGCTCTGGCTCGCCACGCCGCAAGGATGACGACGGAGTCGTGGATACCGAGTCCGAGGAGAATCTACTCCTCCTGTGCCACGACTGTCACAAGGTCATCGATCATCCCGAACACATCGGCTTCTTTCCTCCCGGCAAACTTCGCGAGATCAAGGAGTCGTTTGAACGGCGCATTGAGATGGTCACCGCGAACGGCGGGTTAACCCGGACCGCAGCGCTCCGCGTCGGCAGTCAAATCCGAGGCTCGCTCGCCCTCGCTTCCCAGCGTGAGGTCGCGGAGACGCTCTTGGCGATCAATTATCTCGGGCTTGTTGAGACTCAACGTAGCGGCGACTTCACGTGCCGCATCCACGGTGCGGCGGGAGGCCGCGGATTCTGGGATGCGGGCCAGCAGACTGTCGACGATACGTTGAATCTCGTGCGCCAAGCGGTCAACAGCGGCGATGTCGAGCACATTTCTGTCTTTGCGATCGCGCCGATCCCGCTGCTTGTCTACCTCGGTTGGCAACTGGACGACAAGACGCCGACCCGGATCTTCCAGAAGCACCGAGATCAGTTCGTCGGTTGGTCTTGGACAAACCAGGGTGAGCCGGTGGAGTTTGAGGTGTGTGCTACTAACTCGCAGGGCGATGTCGAGGACGTCGTTCTCGTGTGTGCGATCACGAGTGATGTGAATCTGGCGTTTTTGCCTGACAGGATCGCAGGAGCGCCGCGTGTTGAGATCCGACCGGTCGACATCGCTCCGGACCCTACATTGATTTCGCACGAGCAATCGCTGGCCAACTTCGCTGAGCAGTGGCGAGCAACTCTCGCCACTGCCGAGTCGCTGTACCCGGCCGCACGGCGGTGGCACCTCGTCGCGTCGGCGCCGGTCTCGGTTGCCATTGAGGCCGGCCGCGCGGTCATGCGGGACGCCCACCCGCCAGTGACAGTCTATGAACGCGGCCGCGATTCGTATGAAGGTGTGCTCGTGATCAACGGGTGATAGGAGGACCGGTGGGCCCTCAATCAGCGTCATCGGCCGGCGGCCTTCCGAGGGCTGGCGCCTGGGCCGGCACGAAGGCGCGCAATGGCCCGGCTTCGCCGTGCGGGAGCGAGATCAGGTGCGTGCCGGAGACGGACGTTCCGGCGTTCAGATGAGCGCCGAGAATGCTGGTCAGACTCCCGGCCACCCCGGCCAGGTCGGCGGCAGACCCGTGGAACGTAGGTGTCGAGCAGCCTCGCGTTGGGATGATCTCGTCGCCAGATGCCGAAGTCTTCCACAGGCAATGGAATGCCTCGTGCGCTCCATCCTGGAGGATTTGCGCTCCAGCTTTCCGGTCGATGGTCAGTGGGCCAGCCCTCAGTGGCGGCATCGAAACAGTCATGATGCCTAGCGTGCCTGTCCGGGCATCGACAGCGACCTGGGCCATCACCGGGCGCTGGTCAGAAGCAGCAGCGAAACTGTCGAGAAGTCGGCTGATCGCAATGTTGACGGTGGCATCGATGATCAGGTCAGCCTCGGCGAGATCCTCTTCGCCGGGGACCAGGGCCCGTGTCGCAACTACCTCGACCGTGTCACTGATGGCGCGTAGACGCTGAGCGAGCGCTTCGACCTTCGTGTTGCCGACATCGGCCTCCACGAAGTTCTGTCGGACTAAGAGGCCCCCTGAGATGGTGCCCGGGTCGCACAAGATGACCTTCTTTGCTCCAGCGCGGACGAGATACTCTGCGATCCATGAGCCGAGGCCACCGCAGCCCCAGACGTGGGCTGTCCTACCCGCGTAAGCGGCGACGGGCCGCGCCGAGTCGCGACGCGTCGTGACCTCCTTACGCTCATCAGAGACCGGCAACCACTCCAGCGGCGTCGCCTGATAAATCTTCGCCGGATCGATGTCGATCATGGAACTCTTCTTCCTGCCCGCCTTGACGAGTGTTCGGATGTGATCGGCTCCGATGCCCGGGATGCTTGCGGCGAGCAGGTGCGGAGGGCCACCAGTCGGGTGAGGGACAGCGATGAGTATTCGTTGCGGTGTGCCGGTGGCCTTTCGGATGGCGCTTGCCCCGAGCACGGTCAACATCGTCGCTGAAGTGCGGGAGGTGCTGCGCGGCTTCAGGAACGCCTCGTCGGGGGCAGGACGGCCATGGTAGGGGTCGTCGACCGTCTGCAGAAGCGCGCCGAGATCAATTCCTGCGCCGAAGGGAAGATCGGCGTCGAGTATGACTACGGGGATGTGGTCGCCTTGGTCGGGCTCTGCGGGACGGTTGAGGTGCAGGTCGAATCGGTGTGGCGCCCGAGCCACCAGCCATGCGTGGTGCGCGCGCTTGCCGGTTGGAATCGTGTCTCGTACGACGACGGTGGGAGCGCCGTCGGCGGCGTGAAGCACGCCGCCGACGGCGTGGTACAGCGCGGTTTGGGCGTCGAAACGATCGCCCGCCGCGTCGGCGAGCCAGTCAACAAGGCGGTCGAGGAAACCGCCAAAGCCGTTGATCGGGTCCCACTCCCTCGACGGGTCGAGGTAGAGGCACAGGCGATGTCCCTGGAGTACGTGCGCATGATGAAGAAACCGAAGGTGATCGACCTCTACACGTGGCGGTGTCAGACTGGAGGCGCCGACGGTGACGATGAACTCCTCATGCTCGCCCAACGGCATGCCGCGAGCAACGCGAGGAGGGTCGGCGGTCCGAAGCCGCAGGCGTAACCGTATCGCCCCGGATTGGTCGATGCGATGGCGTCCCATCACTTCGACTTCTCCCGGGAACGCTTCCGCGATGGCATCTAGCTCGGCCAGTACCTGGCGTTGCCAGTCGCTGAGGCTCCGCTTACTCACCCCGCTCTTCCGGAGAGGTTGACGGTTGCGGCGCCGGCCGTGCCAGCACCCGTTCCTACGGTGCTGTACTTCCCGCTCGACGTAGAGGAACTCGGGGCCGTGAAGCCGTCACCGAACAAGCTCTGCCACTTCTTCACGCTCTCGTCGAAGTCGGTCTCATCGTAGGCGGCCTTGATCTCGGCGGCGTGAGTGTGGATGCGGTCCCGGAAATACGCGTAGGTCTCCTGCGACCACCGGTGGTCGAACGAGGTGCCCGAACCGGACGGGTCCATGATCACTGTCTTGGTCGGGTTAGCCTGAAGCCACTTGTCGAGGTCGGAGACGATGTGCAGCAGCGCGGTCGGTAGGTCCGCGTAATACCCGGGTTCCAGGACTTTGCGCCAGGCTTCGACCTGCATACCCAGCACTGTCGTGAGCAGGATCGACTTTGTTCCAGTGAACGAGTTCTTATGATCGCGCAAAAACTTCATGATGCGGATGACCTCACGAAGATGGCTTCCCGCGATCGCGTCCTTCTCCTTCATCCAGCTAGTGAAACCGTCGGTATCGGTGCGCTCCCACATGTTGGCGTCTCGGTTAATGATCCACTGAGTCCCGTCAGCGCGGACCACGAACGGAACGATGTCGACGTGCATCGCGTTGTTCGCGTACGTGACGTAGACGCACCGGCACTTCCGGCCATGCGGCATGTCCTTGTAGGGCGACATGTTGTGAATCACCTTGTAGATCGCATCGCCGTACTTCTTCAGGTCGTCGGCCCAGTCGGGGTCCTCGACCATCTGCACCATAAAGTCAGCGTCGAACGGCTTGCCGTTCTGCGGGTTAATGATGGTCCTCTGAGGCCAAGAGCCCTGCGGGATCTTCTTCTTGAGCAGCGGACCGAGATCCTCGTCGTCCTTTAGGACGCCGTAGATGCTGTCTACCCGCTCGGTCAGCAACTCAAGCTTGAACTTGGACAGGTTGACGGTTTTGTCAAGAAAGTTTTTGAAGTAGTCCGTGTGTCTCAAAATCTACTCCGGGTGAATTAGGCGGTAGCCCAGGCTGAGAACTGGGGCGTGGACACGCTCGACGTGATCGGGAACCTCCAGGTTGTAAATGGGCAGGAGTCACCGAAGCACCCGGGCAACGCGGCACAAGGCGCCGACGGCTGGATTGCTGACGGGTCTTTCGAACGGGTGGAGCTATCTATCATCTACATCTCCGCGCATCTGAATAATGACGCCACCTGTGGAACGCCCCGTCCTCCGTTGAGGTCCAGCCAGTCCATCGCCGACGCTCTCTCGTTAGCGCGATTGAGCGTAGTTGCTGGGTGCGACAACTTTTGGGACAGGAGTCGAGACCGCGACCATAAACCAATGCAATCTCTGCGTAAACGGGCATAAGGTGTAGTGGGTCGGGCATGATGATCACCCAAAAGGGAACCTGCAGGCGTTCAGCCACCCGGGTGGCTTCGGCGGCCGTACCCGGCTGTGGACGTTGGCGCGTACGCCGACAGGTCGGGTCGCTACGGCGCACAACGCCCGGTCATGCACGGAGCGGAGCTCGACGGTCTCGCAGAGGGCTCAGGCAGCTGGCGGGGCGAGAACTCGGCTAAAGGGTGGACTCGACCTCGGAGCAGCCACGCGCTGGACAGGCGAGGTAGCGAACCAGCCGTGAAACGGCACCCGGGCGACGACGCAGCCCGTGGGCTCGTTCCGGCTCATGCGTGACGGCGGGCGATCGACGGGTGCGGGCGACGCCCATGGCGAGGCGGGCGGTGCGAGCGGCGGAGCAGATGCCCCGCTGGCCAGCGCACTGTAGGTTACGGCAGTTGCCACCCTCGTCAGGCTGATGCGAGGCGACGACGCCAAGGGCGAGCCGCCACAGCAGTGGGTCCCTCACGTCCTCGGGCGGGGCGGCGAGTCGTTCGCGGGGCACGGCGAGACACCTTCCGTCGACGGGTCACGCCGCCCCGCGCAGTGGTGGGCGGGGCGGCGGACACGATCGACGCTCACCTCTGGGTGAAGGTCAAGTCGTTTCGGGGCTGTGCCTCGGCTGCCGTTAGCGGGCGCAGGCTGCCTGCTGGTCTTGTGGGCCGAACTTCCACCTCCAGTCGAGGCGGTGGCGGCCGAACGACCGCCGTTCGCCCTTGAACCCGGCCCGCAGGAGCTTGATGTCCGCGACGAGGCGGATGATCTCTCGCTTGACCGGGATGTCGTCGCCGAGGTCCTGCCACGCCGCCACGGCCTGGTCCCCGATGCGCCCGCGGAGTACGGCGGGGATCCCGGCGTCGGCGGCGCGTTGCTCGTGCTCGGCGATCTGCGCGAGAAGCCCCCTCTCGGCGCGGGCGTAAGCGATCGCGGTGACCTCGCCCTCCTCGCCGAGCTTGCGCCAGTCCTCCAACTCGCCCCGCAGTCGTTGCGCCTCTGCGCGGGCGTGCGCGACCTCCTCGTCGCTGGCGCTGGCGGCGGTGAGGATGTCGTACACGTCGGGGCGAGACAGCCACGCCACCACCGTGCGCTGCACGTACTCGTCGAGGAACTCGGCCTTTACCGCGGCGCACCGCTTGTGCAGGCAGGAATACACCTGCCCCGTCCAGCCGTGCCGGTTCACCTTCTGCGATGACAACGGCCCGTCACACACGCCGCAGCGCACCAGGTACGACAGCAGATGCACCGCACGGGCGGGCCGGGTCGTCGTGCGCGACGGGTCGCCCAGCATCCGTACCACCGACCAGTACGTCTCCTCGTCGACGAGGGCGGGCCAGATGCCGTCGCCGACAATCTCGCCTCGGAGCACCCGCTTGCCGATGTAGGCCGGGTTCATGACCTGCTTGCGCAGGATGCCGCGCCGCCAGAGTCCGCCCTCGGAGGCGGGGATGCCGAGCCGGTTAAGTTCGGCCTCGATAGCGGTTAGCGGCGTGCCTTCGGAGATCTTGCGGAAGTTGTCCCGCACCAGCTGCGCCCGCGAGTACTGCGTCACCGATCCGTCGGCCGCCACGGCCGTGCGGATTTCGGTGTCCGGCTCCTGACGGAGCAGGGCACGGGTCCGCTGGTCGTAGATCCGCCGGTACCCGTAGGTGACCTTTCCGTGCGGGCGGCCCGCTTCGGCAGCGCCGACGATGCCGCGCAGCACGTTGTCGCGGATCGAGTCGGCCATCCACTCGGCCTGCACCGCCTGGAAACCGAGCATCATCCGGTCGTTCTTGTCCCGCAGGTCATACAGCACTCCGCCGACCAGCCAGAAGTACAGACCGACCTCGTGGCACATGTCCCGGATCTTCACGAACACCGCAAGGTCACGTTCCTTGCGGGAGATCTCCCAGACCACCAGCACGTCGCCCTTGCCCGCGCGGATCTGCTCGATCAGCAACTCGAACTGCTCGCGCTCCTTCGTGGCGCGGCGACTGGCCGAGCGATGGTTGTCCGTGAACGACCCCGCGTCCGTCCAGGACCGCTTCGTGATCTCCGCCAGGTTGAGTACGCCCTGGTCGTGGACACTCTTGCCCTGCTCCTTCTTGTCCTGACTCGCGCGCTGATACCGCAACGCCCGCACCTCTACGCCACCGGCCAACAACGCGTCCTTGCTGTCGAACCGGCCCCGATTCCCCGACCGGGCCTTCCGCCGTACCATCAGAACCGTCCCCCTAGATCGACGTCCATGTCGGCAACATCGACCCTAGCTTCTAACGATTCTTGACAGTGCCGGTGGTGCAGCCGAGTTCCCGGGCGGTCTCCTGCACGGACAGGTCGCAGAAGTAGCGCAGCACCAGGACCGCGCGGCGGCGCGGCGGCAGCTCGGCGAGCAGGGCGAGAAGAGTCAGCCGGTCCGCGGCACCGTCGCTGGCGGATCGGACGGCGGCATCGGGGACCTCCGCCCAGGAGGCCTCGCGCCGCCACGGCCGGCGCCGCTCGTCCAGCCAGACCCGCAGCAGGGTACGCCGGACGTACGCGTCGGGGCTGTCCATCCTGGACACCCGTCGCCAGTGCCGCAGCAGCTTGACCAGCGCCGTCGACACCAGGTCGTCGGCCGTGTGCCAGTCACCGCAGAGCAGGTACGCCGTGCGGCGCAGCGGCTCCAGCCGTGCCCCGACGTACTCGCGGTAGCCCTCGATGTCGGCAGGCAATCCCGCCACCTCCTCGCCTCACCGCTCAAACGGAGGCGGGGCGGGGGGAGGTTGCCCGGTCAGCCCGGAATGCTGATCCGACCCTCGACGGCGGCGGAGGCGATGTCGGTGCGGTGCTGCGAGCCGGCCAGCTCCACGCCGGCCACCAGCGCGTACGCGGCGTCGCGGGCGGCGGGCAGGTCAGCACCGGTGGCGGTGGCGCAGAGCACCCGGCCACCGGCGGAGAGCAGCGCCCCGTCGGCGTCCCGGCGGGTGCCGGAGTGGATGATCCCCGGCCCCTCCGCCCCGACGATCACGTCGCCGGTGCGCGGGGCGGCCGGGTAACCCTCGGAGGCGACCACGACCGTGACGGCGGCGCCCTCGCGCCAGCGCAGCGGCGGGTGCCCGGCCAGCGTGCCGGTCGCGGCGGCGTGCAGCAGCCCGGCGAGCGGGGTCTCCAGCAACGCGAGCACCACCTGCGTCTCCGGGTCACCGAAGCGGGCGTTGAACTCGATCACCCGGGGGCCGTCGGCGGTGATCGCCAGCCCGACGTAGAGCAGGCCCGCGAACGGGGTGCCCCGCCGGGCCATCTCCGCCAGGGTCGGGTGGACGACGTCGCGCATCACCTCGTCGACCAGGCCGGCCGGCGCCCACGGCAGCGGCGCGTACGCCCCCATGCCGCCGGTGTTCGGGCCGGTGTCGCCGTCGCCGACCCGCTTGAAGTCCTGCGCCGGCAGCAGCGGCACCGCCGCCTCGCCGTCGGTGACCACGAAGAGGGAGACCTCCGGGCCGGCGAGGTACTCCTCGACCACTACCCGACCGCACTCCTCGGCATGCCGGAGCGCGGCGGCGCGGTCGTCGGTCACCACGACACCCTTGCCTGCGGCGAGCCCGTCGTTCTTCACCACGTACGGCGCGCCGAACTCGTCCAGCGCCCGCGCCGTGCTCTCCGCGTCCGTGCAGGTGTGCGCGCGGGCGGTCGGCACGCCGGCGGCGGTCATCACGTCCTTGGCGAACGCCTTCGAGCCCTCCAGCCGGGCCGCCTCCCCGGACGGCCCGAAGACGGGGATGCCCTTGGCGCGTACGGCGTCGGCGACCCCGGCCACCAGCGGCGCCTCCGGCCCGATCACCACCAGGTCGACCCCGGTCTCCACCGCCAACGCGGCGACGGCCGCCGGATCGCAAGGATCCACCCCCCGCACCGAGGCAAGCGAAGCGATGCCGGGATTCCCCGGCGCCGCAATCAGCTGCTCGACGGACGGATCACCGGCGAGGCCCAGCGCGAGCGCATGCTCCCGCCCCCCACCACCAAGAAGAAGAACCCGCACCCCCGCATCCTACTGACCCCCACTCTCCACCCCGTTGATCATGAGGTTGGCGGCACCGGCAGCGATCAACTTCGCCGGCAACCTCATGATCGACGGCGTCGGGCTGCGGCGAGGGCTTCGCGGACGGTCCAGGGGATGTAGTCGGGATGGAGGGTGTCGGCCCAGGTGAAGCGGAGGACGGTCCAGCCCGCGTTGACCAGGCGGTTCTGTCTGCGTCGGTCGGCGAAGGCGGCCATGGGGGTGTCGTGGGGTCCTCGGCCGTCAGCCTCGGCGATCACCTTCGGGCCTCGCCAACCGAGATCACCAATGCCGAGCAGATGGCCATCGTCGTCCCGCACCGCGATCTGGAGGACGTCCGGCGGCACCTTCCCGTCGACGCAACGGAGCCGGGTGCGGGTCTCCAGCGGCGACTGCGCCCGGCCGTCCGCCTCTGCCAGGTGACCGCGCGCGGCCACGGCTCCCCGCCGACCTCTGACCAGTCGCGGAATGGAGAGCAGGTCAGCCTCGGCAATCAGGCGACGGTTCAGCGCCGAGTCCAGCACCGAGACCGCCGGGTACCGGCCGACGCGACGGATCACCTCACTCACGGTGCAGAGCGGGCTCGTGACGGCCATACCGCCGACGTGGACGACCGAAGCCGCCGGGTGCTCGATCTGATGGACCACGAGACCGGGTTCCCGAACCCGCGCCAGCCTCGCGGAGGTGCCGGGCAGCGCCACGTGAATCTCGTCGCTGGGCGGGAGACCGGCGATGCCGTGAAGCTCGGCAGCCGTTGCGTGCACCGCGTGCGCCCGGGGTCCCAGCGACAGCAGGGCCGCGCGTATCAGATGCCGCCGGGATGGCCCCTCGGTCGCTTCGCCGTCCACGAGATAGACGGCCCGTGCGGCGCGGCGCCAACGGCCGAATGCAACTAGGTTGTCGATCTCGTGTCGACCGAACCCGACACCCACGGCCTGGGCCCGGGTGACCAACCCGTCCTGCCCGCCGGCAATCCGCCGCAACTCCCTCGCCCGATCCATGGCTGACCACCATGGCCCAGTCCACCCACCCCCGGCTCCCCCTGTGGAAAACCATCCCTGCCCTGTGGAAAACCTCCACCCGCCTTCCCCAACCGGCTGTCCAAACCGAGTCGATCATGAGGCTAGCGGCACGGACAGCGATCGACTTCGCCGCCAACCTCATGATCAACGCGCAGGTCCCCGGAGGGGGTGGGGTGGGAGCGGGGTGGGGGTTATGGGAGGAGGGGGTGGCGGACCACGTTTTCCTCGCGGCCCGGGCCCACGCCTACGACGCTGACCCGGGTGCCGCAGAGTTCCTCGATGCGGGCGATGTAGCGTCTCGCGTTCTCCGGGAGATCGTCCTCGGTGCGCGCCTTGGTGATGTCCTCCCACCAGCCGTCGAGCTCCTCGTAGATCGGAGTCGCATGGTGGAAGTCGGTCTGGGTCATCGGCATGTCGTCGAAGCGCTCGCCGTTGATCTCGTACCCGACGCAGATCGGCACCTTCGCCAGGCCGGTGAGCACGTCCAGCTTGGTGACCACCAGGTCCGTGACCCCGTTGAGGCGGCAGGCGTACCGGGCGACGACGGCGTCGAACCAGCCGCAGCGGCGCTCCCGGCCGGTGGTGGTGCCGTACTCGTGGCCGATCTTGCGCAGGTGCTGCCCGTTGTCGTCGAAGAGCTCCGTCGGGAACGGCCCGGAGCCGACCCGCGTCGTGTACGCCTTGCTGACCGCGATCACCTTGTTGATCGCCGTCGGCGGGATGCCGGCGCCCACGCAGGCCCCGCCGGCCGTCGGGTTCGACGAGGTCACGAAGGGGTACGTGCCGTGGTCCATGTCGAGCATGGTGGCCTGGGCGCCCTCCAGCAGGACCGTCTCGCCGCGGTCCAGCGCGTCCCAGAGCATCACCCGGGTCTCGGCGATGTACGGCTTGAGCCGCTCCGCATAGGCGAGGTATTCCTCGATCGTCGCGTCGACGTCGATCGCCTTGCGGTTGTAGACCTTGAACAGGAGCTGGTTCTTCTCGCGCAGCGCCAGTTCCAGCTTCTTGCGCAGGATGCCCGGGTCGAGCAGGTCCTGCAACCGGATGCCCATCCGGGCGACCTTGTCGCCGTACGCCGGGCCGATGCCCCGGCCGGTGGTGCCGATCCGGGAGCTGCCGAGGTACCGCTCGACGACCAGGTCCAGGGCCCGGTGGTGCGGCATGATCAGGTGCGCGTCGCCGGAGATCCGCAGCCGGCTGACGTCGACCCCCCGCTCGGCCAGCCCGTCGATCTCGGCCAGCAGCACCTTCGGGTCGACCACCACACCGTTGCCGATGACGATCATCGCGCTCGGTGAGAGCGCACCCGACGGCATCAGGTGCAGCGCGTACTTCTGGCCGTCCGGCGTGATCACCGTGTGGCCGGCGTTGTTGCCGCCCGAGTAGCGCACGACGTAGTCGACCCGCTCACCCAGCAGGTCGGTAACCTTGCCCTTGCCCTCGTCGCCCCATTGGGCGCCGAGGAGCACGATCGCTGGCATCTTCTCGCCTCCAGAAGGCTCGGGTGCCAGGTGGCGACCGGTCAGCGAGCCCGGGGTGTCAGGCTAACAAGTAGTGGCGGCGCGGCCGGCAGGGGTCGCGTCGGGAGGCAGGAGGCCCTTTCCGTGTACGACGTGGTGCTGCTCACCCTCGGCTCGGAACGCGACGCTCCCGGCGGGGCCTGCGGCAGCGGCGGCGCCTGCTGCGGCGGGGCGACGCCGAACGGGGATGACGACGCCGCGACCGCGCACGGGAACACCGCAAGCGCGACGCCGCACGGGAACGACACCGGCGCGACGGCGGGCGACGCAAGCGCGACGCCGCACGGGAACGACGCCGGGGCGATGGCGGGCGACGCGGCCGATGCCTGCGCGGCCGGCGACCGGGACGGCGGGAAGGCCGGGGAGCGCTGCGACACCCCGAGGGTGCCGGTGCTGGCCTGCGCGGACGCGCTCACCGCCCGGGGGGCCCGGGTGGAGACGGTCACCGCCCGCTCGGACGCCGAGATCGACGAGGTGCTGGCCCGGTTCGACGGCCCGGCCCGCCCGGACGGCCTCACCTGGCCCGACCCGGACTCCAAGGTCCGACTCGTGGTCGCCTCGGCCAGTGACGCCCAGTTGCGCGCCGTCGTGCGCCGGCTCGTCCGGCGGTACGCCCCACCGCCCAGCCGCCGCCCCGACGACCTGCCCGGCAACCGGACGGTGCCGGACCTGCCGCCGATCGGCGTACTCCCGCTCGATCCGGCGCGGAGCACGACGCATCGTGACCTGGTGGCGCAGCTCGGACTGCCCCGCGACCCGGCGGCGGTGGCCACGGCGGTGCTGGACGGCACGCCCCGCCGGTTCGACCTGCTGCGCAACGACGGCGGCTCGGTGACCCTGGACGGCGTGCTCGTCGGTGCCGCCGACGACAGCGGCCGGCCGCTGCACTGGCGTGGCCGGGTGGAGGTGGACGACGCCGTGCTCTCGAACGGCGACGACCCGCTGATGGCCTGCGCGATCGGCAACGCCGGTGGGTACGCCCGGCTCGACGACGTGGCCCTGCTCGGCGGCCCCGACCCGACGGACGGCCTGGTCGAGGTGGCGGTGGCCGTTCCCGTGGTGACCCGCTCGGCGTTGGGCAGGAAGCGGGTACGGCTGGAGGTACGACGCGCCCGCGGGCGGGCCGTGTCCGTCCTGCCCCGGGAGGGGAAGATCCCGTTCCTCGACGACGGAGCCGAGGGCGAACTGGGCCGGAAGCGGTCCTGGTGGACCGAACCGGGTGCCTGGGCGGTCTGGGCGAGCTGACCTCGGCGTTCCCGTCGCGACCGACGCGGCCGGCCCGCGACGGCCGGCCGGGCGGGGCCACTGGGCCTATCCTCGGCAGGAGGAATGGGGAGGAACCGTGGTGGACGAGAATGTCGACCGGGTCCACGTGCCTGGTCAGCAGCCGATGCCGGAGCGGGACATCGAACCACTCTGGCCGCCGGAGCAGATCGACAGCGCCCACGCGTCGCCCTGGGCGTCGGCCGCCTCGCCCTCGTCCCCCGTCCCGCCCCAGAGCCGGCCGGGTCGCCCACCCTCGCCGGCCGATCATCCCTCCCTGACCGATGGGATACCGGCCCCCGGCGAGGCCCCGACTCCTGACAGGGTCCCCACTGCCGGGGAGGCCCCGACTGCCGGGGAGGCCCCGGCTACCGGCGAGGCTCCCGGCGTGGTCTCGATTCCCGGCGTGGTCCCGGTCGCCGGGGTCCCTGGTGCGGGAACGACCGCGTCGCAGGGCACGGGTGCCGACTGGTCGCCACCGCCGGCAGCAACCTCCGGATGGGGGCCGGACGCCTCGGCCTGGGCACCGCCGGCAACCGCCGCCCAGGCCGCATCGACCGCACCGCCGGGCTCTGGGGCAGGCCCCGCCGCACCCGGGCCGGCCGGCGACTGCGCCACGGCCGGGATGGACGGAAGTCCGCCGGAGTCCGCCGGAGGAGGCGTACCCGCCTTCCGGTCTCCGCAGACCGGCCCCGCCCGGGTCGACCTCGACATGCCGTTCAGCCTCGACCATCCGGCAGCCCCCGTCCCGATCGTGTCTCCGCACTCCCCGATCCCTGTCCGGGCCGCCGAGGGGCCGGGCCAGCCGGACAGGGGGTTCGCCGGGCGGCAGGACGGTCCCCCGCCGGCCGCCGTGGCCGGTGCCGTCCCTGGTGGCCGACCGTCGCTCCCTGACACCACGTCCGCCCCCGCTGAGTCAACCGGGACCGGCAGCACCCACCCGACCGCCGAAGTCCCGACGGCCGACAGCCCGACAACAGGCGGGACCGCGAACGCCGACCCGACGACGGTCAGGAACGAGACCAGCGGCCCGACGACGGGCAGGAACGAGAACGCCGACCTGACGACGGGCGATAGCGAGACCGCCGGCCCGGTGGCGGGCGGTCTCGAGGCCAGCGGCCCTGCGGCGGGCGGGACCGTGTCGACGACGGGCGGGAACGAAGCCGGCGGGTCGACGGCGGGTGGGAACGCGACCAACGGGCCGACGACGGGCACGACCGGGACGGGCAGCGGGGGGCGGGTGCCGGCGGAGTCGCCGTGGGCGCAGCCGCCGCAGCGACCAGCCACGGCGGCCGTCGAGCCCGGGCCGGGACCGAGGGCCGGCGCTGGTCCGGCGTCGACGCCCCAGGGCACCGCACCCCGACAGTCCCTCCAGCACCCCGTTCAACGGGACCCGGCCCACCAGATCCCGCCCCAGCGTGACCCGGCAGAGCAGAGCCCGCCCCAGCAGGACCCGGCCCAGCAGGCTCCGCCGCAGAGTGCGTCTCCAGGCCCGTTCCCGCATGACCCAACCGGACACGACGCACCGGTCGGGCCCGCCACGGACCTCGGAGCCGGCCCTGCGGCGCCACAGCACGGCCTAGGAGCCGACCCTGCGGCACCGCAGCACAGTCCCGGGGCCGACCCGACGGCACCACAGCAGGCCGACCCGACGGGCCCCTACCCACCACAGCAGCAGGCCGGGCCATATCCACCGCAGCAGGGCGCTCCGCCCGGGCCCTACCCGCCACGGCAGGCCGGCCCGTATCCGCCGCAGCAGGGTGCTCCGCCCGGCCCGTACCCGCCCGGCTGGTATCCGCCGCCCTGGCAGCAGGCCGCCCCGGGAGCCCCCGCCCCGGCTCCGCAGCAGGCGTACCAGCCGGCGGAGGGGGTCACCGCGGTGCCCCCGGCGCAGCCCGACGCGAACTGGCGCCCGGAGCCGACCGCCCCGCCGACGGCCGAGGACTTCGCCCGCCGCCGGCAGGTCCGTCCCGCGGACCCGGTGGCGGCGATGGGCGTACGGGCGGTGGCCAACCGGATCGGGCTGCGGCTGCCGCCGGGGCGGCACGAGCAGGAGTTGCGGCGGGACATCGACACGGTGCGCCGCAACTTCGGCGGGCTGCGCCAGGTGACCGTGGTGAACCCGAAGGGGGGCGCCGGCAAGACGGTGGCCATCCTGCTGCTGGCGATGACGTTCGGCCAGAAGCGCGGCGGCTACGTGCTGGCCTGGGACAACAACGAGACCCAGGGCACCCTCGGGATGCGCGCCCAGCAGGACTTCCACTCCCGTACGGTGCGGGACATGCTGCGTGACCTGGGCCAGTTCCAGGGCGCGCACGGGCGGGTGGGCGACCTGTCGCAGTACGTCCGCTCGCAGGGCGAGGGGATGTTCGACGTCCTCGCCTCGGACGAGTCGGCCACCGGCGGCGAGATGCTCACCGCCGCCGCGTTCGCCGAGATCCGCGAGGTGGTCAGCCGGTTCTACAAGCTGATCTTCGTGGACACGGGCAACAACGTCCGGGCCCAGAACTGGCAGGCCGCGATGGACGCCACGGACCAGCTGCTGGTCACCATGTCGGCCCGGAACGACTCGGCGGAGACGGCCGCCCGGATGCTGGACCACCTGGAGCAGAGCGGCCGGCAACGGTTGGTCCGACAGGCGGTGACCGTGGTCTCCATGCCTCCGTCGCGCAAGGAGATCGACCTGCCGGCGATCCAGGAGCACTTCGCGGCCCGCACCCGGGCGGTGCTGCTCGCGCCGTACGAGCGCCTCATCGACACCGGGGAGCCGATCCGGTACGGGGCGCTCTCCGCGGCCACCCGGGACGCCTGGCTGAAGATCGCTGCCGCCGTCGCGGAGGGGTTGTAGGGCGTCGGCGCCCCACGAGGGCCAGAACGAGCCGACGGCCGGCCGGGACTGTGCCGGGCAGGCCGTCGGCTCGGACGTCAGTTACTCGCCAGCGCGTCGGCTGCGGCCGGGTCGCAGTCGCGGAGGAACTGGGCGCAGCGGGCCGCCTCGTCCGCCTCGCCGATCTCGTCGGCGGCCCGGGACAGCACGTAGAGGCAGCGCAGGAAGCCCTGGTTCGGCTCGTGCGACCACGGCACCGGACCGAACCCCTTCCAGCCGCTGCGGCGCAACTGGTCCAGGCCCCGGTGGTAGCCGGTGCGCGCGTAGGCGTACGCAGGAATGACCTGGCCTGCGGCGAGCGCCCGCGCGGCCAGTGCGCCCCAGCCGGCACTGTAGGTCGGGAAGCGTGCCGCCACCTCGGCGTACGCCTCGTCGCTGCCGGCCCGCTCGGCGGCGGCCCGGGCGGTGTCGGCCTCGTCGTGCGCGGGGAGAAGGGTGGCCGGTGGTTCCGGCAACAGGTTCTGCATCGCCCCATTCAACCCGCTTCGCACCAGCGGGCGCGAGGGGGTTGGGCGAGCTGACTGGCTGAACGGCTGAGGAGTTGGTCACGCCTGCGGCCCATGCCCCCGGCCGATACTTTCGACTACAACTATTGGTCCGGAGCCTCCCCAGGACCCGGTATCGCAGGAGCCCGGTGGCCACGACCGCCGGGCTCCTGTCGGTTCAGGCGGGTTTGGCCGGTTGACCCGGCGGGGCAGGATGGCCAGGGTGCCGACCCCACCTCCCGCGGACGTCATCGAGCCGCACACCTGCACCGACGAGATCGAGACCCGCGCCGAGTTCGACCGGCGGCTGAGCAACGGCAGCCTGGTCGGGCTGACCGTGCAGGGGCTGCGGCTCGACCTCGACCCCGTCCCCGACCTCACCGCCGTCGAGGTGACCGGCACCCTCTTCGTGGGGTGTCGCTTCGCCTCCCGCGACGTCGGCGCCGACCTGGTCCGGCGCGGCGCCAACGTGGTGCCGCCGTTCTCCGGGCTGCCCTACCCGACCCAGCCGTCGCACCTCTACACCCCGGAGGAGTTGGCCGCCGGCTTCGCCGAGGGCGGGTTCGCCGGGATGTACGACACCCGGGTCTACGAGCACTTCCGGGCGCACGGCGGTGCGCTGCCGGACGTCCGGGAGGCACTCGGCCAACGGCTGCACGACCACGGCGTGGACAACGCGCTGGCGGACGCCACCCGCGCCTGGCTGGCCGCCCACGGGCCGCAGTCGGTGGTCGGCATCATGGGTGGGCACGCGGTGCCGCGCGGCAGCGCGCCGTACCGGACGGCGGCGGTGCTGGGCTGGGAGCTGGCCCGCGCCGACCGGCTGGTGGTGACGGGCGGCGGCCCGGGGGTGATGGAGGCCGCCAACCTCGGTGCCCACCTCGCGTTGCGGCCGGCCGAGGACCTGGACGCCGCAATCGACCTGCTCGCCGCGGCACCGGACTTCACCGACCACGACCGCTACACGGCGGCGGCGCTACGGGTCCGGGAGCTCTACGGCCGGCCGATGGCGTTGCCCCGGCCCCGGGCCACCGACCCCGGCAGCGTGTCCCGCGCCGACTCGGTGGCGCTGGCGGGCGGCGACGTGGACTGGGCGCGCGCCGGCGGGCTGGCCATTCCGACCTGGCTGTACGGGCACGAGCCGGCGAACCTGTTCGCCGGCCGGATCGCCAAGTACTTCTCCAACGCCATCCGCGAGGACACCATCCTGCGGCTGGCGCGGGGCGGGATCGTCTTCGCCCCCGGCCGGGCGGGCACGGTGCAGGAGGTGTTCCAGGCCGCCACCAAGACCTACTACGGCACCGACGGCGCCAGCGGCGCGTACGTCTTCCTGGACCGCGCGTACTGGACCGAGGAGCTGCCGGTGGAGTCGCTGCTGCGACCGCTGCTGAGGGCTTCGCCGTTCGGCGACCTGTCCGGCACCGTGCACCTCACCGACGACGTCCACGAGGCCGTCCGGGTGCTCACCGCGACGCCCTGACCGGGAGACGCCGACGGCCGGCCCCGGGTGGGGAGCCGGCCGTCGGCGGTACGCGTCAGCGTGTCACTTCGCCAGCGTGGTGCCGGTCGAGCGCAGGTGCTCGCAGGCCTCGGCGACGCGGACGGCCATGCTGGCCTCGGCGGCCTTGCCCCAGACCCGCGGGTCGTACAGCTTCTTGTTGCCGACCTCGCCGTCGACCTTGAGCACGCCGTCGTAGTTGCGGAACATGTGGTCCGCGACCGGCCGGGTGAAGGTGTACTGGGTGTCGGTGTCGATGTTCATCTTCACCACGCCGTAGTCGAGCGCCTCGCGGATCTCGGACAGCAGCGAGCCGGAGCCGCCGTGGAAGACCAGGCTGAGCGGCTTCTCCTTGCCGTACTTGGCGCCGACCGCCTCCTGGATCTGGTTCAGGATCTCCGGGCGGAGCTTGACGTTGCCCGGCTTGTAGACGCCGTGCACGTTGCCGAAGGTCAGCGCCGCCATGTAGCGGCCCTTCTCGCCCAGGCCGAGCGCCTCGACCATGGCCAGGCCGTCCTCGACGGTGGTGTAGAGCTTGTCGTTGATGGCGTTCTCGACGCCGTCCTCCTCGCCGCCGACCACGCCGACCTCGATCTCAAGGACGATCTTGGCCTCGGCGGCCCGGTCGAGCAGCTCGGCCGCGATCTCCAGGTTCTCCGCCACCGGCACGGCCGAGCCGTCCCACATGTGCGACTGGAACAGCGGCTCCTGGCCGGCGGCCACCCGCTCCTTGGAGATCTGCATGAGGGGCCGGACGAACTTGTCCAGCTTCTCCTGCGGGCAGTGGTCGGTGTGCAGGGCGATGTTGACCGGGTACTTCTTGGCCACCTCGTGGGCGTACGCGGCGAACGCCACCGCGCCGGTGACCATGTCCTTCACGGAGGGGCCGGAGAGGTATTCCGCGCCACCGGTCGAGACCTGGATGATGCCGTCGCTCTCCGCGTCGGCGAAGCCCTTCAGCGCCGCGTTCAGGGTCTGCGAGGACGTCACGTTGATGGCGGGGTACGCGTACTGACCGGCCTTGGCACGGTCCAGCATCTCCGCGTAGGTCTCGGGGGAAGCGATGGGCATGTCGAACGCTCCTTACTTACCGCTGTCGGCCGTCACCGGCCGCTGTTGTCCCTGGGTGCGCCGGACCGCGCTGTCCACCGTCGGCAGTATCCCGTAGAAGACCGAGGCCGGCACAACCGACCCGGTATGCGCCCGGTCCCTGGCCACCGGGTCACCGCCCCTCCCGCCTGTCGGGCACGACGACGCTGATCAGCCAGGTGACCACGGCCATCACGATGGCACCCCAGAACGCCGCCCAGAAGCCGTCCACGTGGAACGGCAGGTCCAGCGCCCGGGCGATCCGGTCGGTCAGCAGGAACAGCAGGGCGTTGACGACCAGCGCGAACAGGCCGAGGGTGAGCAGGTAGAAGACGCAGCCGAACACCTTGATGAGCGGCTTGAGCACCGCGTTCACCACGCCGAAGATCAACGCCACGACGACGAGTGTGAGGGCGGTGTCGGTGCCGGACCGACCGCTCACCTCCACCCCGGGCACGATCAGCGTGGTGATCCACAGCGCGACGGCGGTGATCGCCAACCGGATCAGGAAGCCCACTGCCCCATCCTGGCACCGGGGGTGGCGGCCGGTGGGGCGATTCGGTCGACTCGGTTCCGAGCGGCGGGCGGGCGCACCCCGTACGGTGTGTGGGGAACTGTCCGCCGAGATCCCGGGAGGGACTGGTATGGGTCAGCCCGAAGAGGACTTCGCTCCGAGCGACCACCTCGCCCCCGAGGAGCGCGACATGGAGGCGGAGCCGGCCGACGCGGTCGAGCAGGCCGCCGTGGTCGACCCCGGCGAGGCCGACACCGAGCCGCACCGTGGCCTGGAGGTCGGCGACTGGGACGCGATGGAGCAGGCCCGGGTGGTCGCCCCCAACGAGGACGACTACCGCTGACGGCGTGACCCGGGCACGCACCCGACGGCACACGCCCACCGCCAGCACGACGAAAACGGGACGACGCAAGATCCAGCGCCCTGGAACCATGGGCGCGTGCTGCTCACCCTGACCACCACGTACCGGCCGGCGACCGACCTCGGGCACCTGCTGGTCAAGCACCCCGACCGCGCGCACTCCTTCGACGTGCCGGTCGGCACCGCGCACGTGTTCTACCCCGAGGCCGGCGAGGAGCGCTGCACCGCCGCCCTGCTGCTCGACGTCGACCCGCTGCGGCTGGCCGGCGCGCGGGGCGGGGGACGCGGCCGGCAGCAGGCCCCGACCCCCGACAGCTTCACCCTCGGGCGGTACGTCAACGACCGGCCCTACGCGGCATCCAGCCTGCTCTCCTCGGCGCTGTCCAGGGTGTACCGCTCGGCCCTGCGCGGCGAGTCCCGCGAGCGTCCCAAGCTGGCCCGTACGCCGATCCCGCTTCAGGTGCGGGTGCCGGTGCTGCGCTGCCGGGGCGGCGCGGACGTGGCGGTCCGGTTGTTCGGCCCGCTCGGCTGGGCGGTGACCGCCACCCCGATCCCGCTCGACGAGCGGCACCCGGAGTGGGGCGACAGCCGGTACGTCGACCTGACGCTGACCGGCACGCTGCGGGTCTCCGACGCGCTCAACCACCTCTACGTCCTGCTGCCGGTGCTGGACGACGCCAAGCACTACTGGGTCGCCCCGGACGAGGTCGACAAGCTGCTCCGGGCCGGCGAGGGCTGGCTGGCCGACCACCCGGAGCGCGACCTGATCACCCGTCGCTACCTGGCGCACCGACGGGCGCTGGCCGGGCTGGCCCTGGCCCGCCTCACCGAGCGGCAGCCGACCGACGAGCCGGCGGTGGACGAGGCGACCGGGGACGAGGCGAGCGTCGGCGGCGGGCAGGTCGCGGCCCGCCGGGCGTCGCTGGCCGCGCGGCGGCGCGAGGCGGTACTCGGCGCGCTCGCCGAAGCGGGCGCGGGCCGGGTGCTGGATCTCGGCTGCGGCGGCGGCGCCCTGCTCGCCGCGCTGGTCGGGGACCGCCGGTTCACCGAGATCGTCGGCACCGACGTCTCCGCGCACGCGCTGAACCTGGCCGCCCGGCGGCTGCGGCTGGACCGGCTGCCCGAGCGGCAGCGGGGCCGGATCCGCCTCTGGCAGTCCGCACTGACCTACCGGGACGACCGGCTGCGCGGATACGACGCGGCGGTGTTGATGGAGGTGATCGAGCATGTCGACCCGCCCCGGCTGCCGGCGCTGGAGGACGCCGTGCTCGGTCACGCCCGGCCGGCCACCGTCGTGGTGACCACGCCGAACGTCGAGTACAACGTCCGCTACGAGGGACTGCCCGCCGGGCGGTTCCGGCACGCCGACCACCGCTTCGAGTGGACCCGCGCGGAGTTCGCCGCCTGGGTCGACCGGGTGTCCGCCACGTACGGCTACACCGCCGCAACCAGCGGGGTCGGCGACGACGATCCCGAGGTCGGCACCCCCACCCAGCTCGTCGTACTGACCCGGAAGGAGAACGCGTGACCACCCTCGACATCCCCGAGCTGGCCCTGGTCGCACTCGTCGGTGTCTCCGGCTCCGGCAAGTCCACCTTCGCCCGCCGGCACTTCGCGCCCAGCCAGGTGCTCTCCTCGGACGTGTTCCGGGCGATGGTCGCCGACGACGAGAACGACCAGTCCGCGTCCGCCGACGCCTTCGAGTCGCTGCACCACGTCGCCGCCACGCGGCTGCGCCGGGGCCGGCTCACGGTGGTCGACGCGACCAACCTCCAGCCGCACGCCCGCGCCGCCCTGGTGCGGGTGGCCCGCCAGCACGACGTGCTGCCGGTGGCCGTCGTGCTGGACGTGCCCGAGGCGCTGGCCTGGGAACGCACCGAGGGCCGCGCCGACCGCACCTTCGGCCGGCAGGTGCTCGCCCGGATGCAGCGTGACCTGCGTCGGTCGTACAAGCAGCTGGCCCGGGAGGGCTTCCGGAAGGTGCACGTGCTGCGTGGCGTCGAGGAGATCGACGCCGCCGAGATCCGCTACGAGAAGCTGTTCAACGACCGGCGGGAGCTGACCGGGCCGTTCGACATCGTCGGCGACGTGCACGGCTGCCGCGCCGAGTTGGAGACGCTGCTCAGCCGGCTCGGCTGGGAGCTGTACCGCGACGAGCGGGGCCGGCCGGTGGACGCCACGCACCCGTCGGGGCGTACCGCCGTCTTCGTCGGTGACCTGGTGGACCGCGGCCCGGACTCCCCCGGCGTGCTCCGCCTGGTGATGGGCATGGTCGCCGCCGGGCACGCGATCTGTGTCCCCGGCAACCACGAGCAGAAGATGCTACGCCGGCTGCGGGGCCAGAACGTGCGCCTCACCTACGGGCTGGCCGAGACGATGGAGCAGCTGGCGGCGGAACCGGACAGCTTCGTGGCCGAGGTGGCGACCTTCGTCGACGGCCTGGTCAGCCACTTCGTCCTGGACGGCGGCCGGCTGGTGGTCGCGCACGCCGGGCTGAAGGAGGAATACCAGGGCCGCACGTCGGGCCGGGTGCGCGCCTTCGCGTTGTACGGCGAGACCACCGGCGAGATCGACGAGTACGGGATGCCGGTTCGCTACCCGTGGGCGCGGGAATACCGGGGCTCGGCGATGGTGGTCTACGGGCACACGCCCACCCCGACACCGGAGTGGGTGAACCACACCATCTGCATCGACACCGGTTGCGTCTTCGGTGGCCGGCTCACCGCGCTGCGGTACCCGGAGAAGGAACTGGTCTCGGTGCCGGCGGAGCGGGAGTGGTACGCACCGACCCGCCCGCTGACCGCCGCGCCGGCCCGCCCGGACCAGGTGCTGGAGCTGACCGACGTGGTCGGCCGGCGGCACATCGAGCACGCGTACGGGTCGCTGACCGTGCCGGCGGAGAACGCCGCCGCCGCGCTGGAGGTGACGAGTCGGTTCGCGGTGGATCCGCGCTGGCTGGCCTGGCTCCCGCCGACGATGGCGCCCTGCTCGACGGCGACCGTCGGTGACTTCCTGGAGCACCCGGCGCAGGCCTTCGCCGACTACCGCGCGGCGGGCGTGGACCGGGTGGTCTGCGAGGAGAAGCACATGGGCTCGCGGGCGGTGGTGCTGGTCTGCCGGGAGCCGGACGGCGGGCCCTTCGGCCCGGGCGGGGGCGTGGTGCACACCCGCACCGGCCGGCCGTTCTTCGGTGAGCCGCTCGACACGGAACTGCTCGACCGGGTGCGTGCGGCAGTCGGCGGGGCGGGGCTCTGGGACGAGCTGGGGACCGACTGGCTGCTGCTCGACTGCGAGCTGCTGCCCTGGTCGGCGAAAGCCGGTGGCCTGATCCGCGAGCAGTACGCGGGGGTCGGCGCAGCCGGTCGGGCCGCCCTCCCTGCGGCGCTGGACGCACTGGAGGCTGCGGCCGGCCGGGGCCTGCCCGTGGACGGGCTGCGCGACCGGATGGCCCGCCGCCGCGACGAGATCCTGGCCTACTCGGAGGCCTACCGGGCGTACGTGGGCCCGACCGACGGGCTGCGCGGGGTGACCCTGGCCCCGTTCGCGGTGCTGGCCGGCGCGAAGGCCAGCTACGCCGACCGGGACCACGGCTGGCATCTCGGGCTGACCGACCGGCTCTGCGCCGCCGATCCGGAGTTCTTCACGCCGACCCGTCGCCAGGTCGTCGACCTGGCCGACCGGGCCGCCGAGGCGGCGGCCACGGACTGGTGGCTGGCGCTGACAGCGGCCGGCGGCGAGGGCATGGTGGTGAAGCCGTACGCCGGGCCGGCGGCCCGCAGCGAGCGGGGTTCGCTGCTCCAGCCGGGCATCAAGTGCCGGGGCCGGGAGTACCTGCGGATCATCTACGGTCCTGGGTACGACGAGCCGGAGCAGCTCGCCGCGCTGCGCCGCCGGTCGCTGGGGCGCAAGCGGGGGCTGGCGCTGCGCGAGCACGGGCTGGGTCTGGCGGCGCTGGACGCGCTGGTCGCCGGTGCTCCGTTGTGGCGCCGGCACGAGTTGGTCTTCGCGATCCTGGCCTGCGAGTCGGAGCCGGTCGACCCCCGGCTGTAGCGGCGGCCCGGCCGATCGGGGGCGGCGCGGGTAGGGTCGCCGACCATGACGTACGAGGCGTTCTACGAGTCGGCCGGCGACGGCCGGTTCGTGGCCACGCCGGCGACCGCCGGCCCGTGGGATCCGGCCGCCCAGCATGCCGGCCCGCCGTCGGCTCTGCTCGCCCGTGCGCTCGCCGGGCACGACCCCGTCGACGGTCAGCTCCTCACCCGCGTGTCGGTGGACATCCTGCGCCCGGTGCCGGTGGCGGAGCTGACGGTGCGGGTGCGGACGATCCGGGCCGGTCGGCGGATCACGCTGGTGGAGGGGGTCGGGGAGGCCGGCGGGCAGGAGGTGCTGCACGCCCGGGGCTGGCGCATCCTCGCTCCGGGCGAGCCGACGCCCGCGACGCCCGACGACGGGCCGGCGGTCCCGGAGCCGGACGCGGGCACCGAACCGGAGCACTGGACCGCCGCGCACTCCGCCGGCTACCTGGCAGCCATGCAGTGGCGTTTCGTCTCCGGCGCCTTCGCCGAGCCGGGTCCGGCCCGGGTGTGGGTACGGCCCCGGATCCCACTACTGCCCGGCGAGCCCGTCCGCCCGGCGGAACGGGCGTTGCTCGTGGCGGATTCGGGCAGCGGCGTGAGCGCCCGGCTGGATCTGTCCCGTTGGCTGTTCGTGAACGTCGATCTGTCGGTCACCCTGCACCGGCCGCCGCGCGGCGAGTGGCTCCTGCTCGACTCGGCCACCACGATCGGGCCGCACGGTTCGGGCGTCGCGACGAGCCGGCTGGCCGACGCCGAGGGCACAGTGGGCGGCGCGGTGCAGACACTCGTCGTCGCGCCGCGCTGAGGGCAGTCGCATTCCGCGCGGGAGCGGCATCGCGGCACGCGGCAGGGCGGGCGCGTCCCGGCGGGGCGGGGATTCCGCGCGCTGTGACGTCGAGCACCGCAACGGCGGGTAGCGACCTAGACTACGGACGTTCCATCACCGACCGGCATACATCGGAGGTCGCCTCGTGCCGACGCCCACCGCCACCCTGGCCCTGGGGCCGAGTTGGCTCGATCCAGAGGTGTTGATCTCGACGTTCGGGCTGATCGGCATCCTGGTCATCGTCTTCGCCGAGTCCGGCCTGCTGATCGGGTTCTTCCTGCCCGGCGACTCGCTGCTGTTCACGGCGGGGCTGCTCACCGCGGACGGGAAGTACATCACCTACCCGCTGTGGCTCGTCTGCCTGCTCATCACCATCGCGGCGATCGCCGGCGACCAGGTGGGGTACGCGTTCGGCCGCAAGGTCGGCCCGGCGCTGTTCCGCCGGCCGAACTCGAGGCTGTTCAAGCAGGAGAACGTGCTCAAGGCGCACGACTTCTTCGAGAAGTACGGCGCGCGCTCGATCGTGCTGGCGCGCTTCGTGCCGATCGTGCGGACGTTCACGCCGATCGTGGCCGGGGTCAGCCGGATGAACTACCGCACGTTCGTGATCTACAACGTGATCGGCGGCATCCTCTGGGGCACGGGCGTGACCGTGCTCGGCTACTTCCTCGGCCAGATCCCGTTCGTCAAGGCGAACATCGAGATGATCCTGATCGCCATCGTGGGGATCTCGGTCATCCCGATCGCCGTCGAGTTGCTGCGGGCGTGGCTGGCCGCCAGGCGGGGCACCACCCCGCAGGAGCGGGCCGCCGCCGAGGAGGCGATCCGGGAGACCCGCGAGCACTACGGCAAGCACTGACCGACCGGGCGTCCGGCGCCGTCCCTGGTCGGGGATGGCACCGGACGATCGGTACAGGTCAGCGTGCCTTCTTGGTGGCGCGCTTGCGCGGCGGGGTCAGCAGATCGGCGATCGTGGCGATCGCGGACGGCACCAGCCGGTAGTAGGCCCAGACACCGCGCTTCTCCCGCTCCAGCAAGCCGGCCTCGGTGAGGATACGCAGGTGGTGACTGACCGTCGGCTGCGAGAGGCCGAGAGGCGCGGTCAGGTCGCACACGCACGCCTCGCCCTCGGGCGCCGACTGGATCAGGCTGAGCAGCCGCAGTCGAGCGGGGTCGGCGAGGGCCTTGAGGACCCCCGCGAGACGCTCGGCATCGGCACGTTCGATCGGCTCGCCGGCAAGCGGCGAGATCTGAGGCATAGTCATTTCAGCCAACGCAGTTCCCACGTATTCCATCCTTCCACCAGCAGCATCGATCCGCCTGCATATCGGCGGATCCGAATCGGCAGACTTTTACGCCACAAGGCCGAGGTCAGCCAACGTATAGGCCGCCCGATACGGCAATCCGGCGGCTCGCACCGCGTCGCCGGCGCCTCGATCAACAATAACCGCCACACCTACGATCTCGGCCCCCACCTCGCGAAGGGCCTCGACCGCCGTCAACACACTTCCCCCGGTGGTGGAGGTGTCCTCCACCGCCAGGACCCGCCGGCCGGCCACGTCCGGCCCTTCGATCCGACGCTGGAGCCCGTGCGTCTTACCCGCCTTACGGACCACGAACGCGTCCAACGGGTGACCGGCCCCGGACGCGGCGTGCAACATCGACAGCGCCACCGGATCGGCGCCAAGGGTCAGCCCGCCCACCGCGTCGTAGTCCCAGTCCGCCGTCAGGTCACGCATCACCCGCCCCACCAATGGAGCGGCCTGGTGATGGAGCGTGACGCGACGTAGATCGACGTACCAGTCGGCCTCGCGGCCCGAGGAGAGCACCACCCGGCCGTGGACCACCGCCAGGTCAGTGATGAATTTACGCAGGTCGTCGTGGTCCCCCATGGCGATAGAGGGTACTGCGCAAGTCTGGGAGTCGTGTGTCGGGTCCACCCTGATCAGCCCTGGGGACGACCGACGACTGGCGATTTCCGGCTACGCTGAGCGACCGTTCAGGCGGCCGGACGGGCGATCGACGGGCAGTGGCGCGCTGATCGGACAGTCAGCCGTCGTCGCGGCCGATGCGGCCCCGGGTGTCCCGGGACACCACTTCCAGCAGCCGCCGGGGCGCGTGCCGAAGGCCGGCGACGGCGAGCTTGTACTTCCACGCGGGAACGCTGACCAGCTTGCCTTTCCGCAGGTCACGCAGGGCTTCGGCGACCACGTCGTCGGCCCGCAGCCACATCCACTCCGGCGTCTTGGACATGTTGATGCCGGCGCGGTCGTGGAACTCCGTACGCGTGTAACCAGGGCAGAGAGCCATCACGCGTACGCCGAGGGGCCGGGCGGACTGGCCGACGGACTCGCTGAAGTTGGTCACCCACGCCTTGCTGGCGGAGTAGGTCGAACCCGGCATGACCACGCCGAACCCCGCCACCGAAGAGACATTTATCACTGCCCCATGGCGTCGCTCGGTCATCGGCCGTAGGGCCGCGAGGGTCAGCCGCATCACGGCGTGCACGTTGAGCCGCAGCAGCCGCGCCTCGTCCTCTGCGGACGACCGCAGGAACGGGGTGTTCAGGCTGATCCCGGCGTTGTTGACCAACAGCTCGATCGGCGGCCCCTCGGCCAGCCGGCGCTCCACCGTCGCGCAACCGTCGTCGGTGGACAGGTCGGCCGGGATCGTCTCGACCTCCCGCCCGTGCTGCCCGGTCAGTTCGGCAGCCGTTGCGGTCAGGCGGGTCGCGTCCCGGGCCACCAGCACCAGGTGCCAGCCGTCGGCGGCCAGCCGACGGGCGAAGGCCGCACCGATGCCGGCGGTCGCTCCGGTGATCAGGGCCCGCCGCTCGCTGTCCGGCCTGTCGAGCGTCACGGGCGGTCCTCACCTCGTCGGATACGGGGGCGCGGGCGGCTGGTGCGGGGGCTGGCCGGGTGACGACACGGGCCGCCGACGGAACCAGGCGCTCGCCGCCGGCAGGGCCAGCAGCACGGCTACCACAAGGTAACCGAGCACCTGCCCGACGGAAAGCCCCACGCCCAGCGGGATCCACCAGGAGGGGTAGGCGTCGGCGAGGAGGTTGAAGAGTTCCGCCGTCGCCCGGTCGTTCTCGTCCGGTCCCAGCGGGAGGGTGCGCTGGCCGACCAGCAGCGTCAGCCCGCAGCAGCCGGCGATCAGCCCCAGCCCCGAGATGATCCAGGTCGCGGTGCGGGCGCCGTCCCGGCCGGCCCGCAGGCCGAGGGCCAGGGTGGCGAGGAGCAGGCCCGCGAGCAGGCTCACCACCGTGGTCAGCACGGTGGACACGCCCAGCAGGGTGACCACCGTGTCGATCTGGTCCGGGAGCGCCGAGGTGTCCGCCGAGGCGGCGCGGAACCGGTCCACGGTGCCGCCGCGCGTCACCGCACCGGCGAGGGCGTACGCGAGGGCGGCGACCGCCATCAGCGCCAGCACCGCGACTGCCGCCGTGACCACGGCCGGGCGGCGGGCCGGTGCCCGATCGGGGTACGACACGACGAGTCCCTCCGGTAGGCGTCGGGTTGCAACCTACTCGGAGGGACCGTCGGCGTCGCTGCTATCGACCGGTCAACTCACCGGCGGCGGGGTCGGGCCGGGGCGGTCCGACCCGGGCTGCTCGCCACCCGGAGTCGATCCCGGCTGCCCCTGCTCCCCACCGTACGGCGGGGACGGCGGCTGGCCGCCCGGTGCCGGCTGGTCTGGCTGGCCCGGCGCCTGCGGCTGGCCGGGGGCCGGCGGGTAACCCGGGGTCTGCGGGTAACCCGACGCCTGTGGCTGGTCCGGCGCCTGCGGGTAGCCCGGCGTCGGCGGGTAGCCGGGGGTGGGCGGGTAGCCGGGCTGGCCGGCCGCCTGCGGATGACCCGGGTAGGCCGCCCCCGGGACCGGCGGCTCCCACGCCTGCTTCGGCTTGCGGAAGAACTCGTTGGCCTTCGGCAGCGCCAGCAGGATCAGCGCGGCGAGCAGCGCGAGCAGGCCGATCACGGCGAGCAGCGTGGTGACCGCGTTGAACCAGCCGGGCAGCGCCTCGTCGAGGCGGCGCTGGATCTCCTCCGGGCTCGGTCCGTCGCCCGTCGTCTGACCGGTGCCCATGCCGCCACCGAGACCGCTGGCCAGGCCGCCGCCCGTGCAGCAGACCATGATGCCGCCGAGCACCCAGGTGGTGATCCGCGACCCGTTGCTGCCCCGGTTGTTGAACACCCCGAGAACGGCCAGCACGACCGCGAGCAGGAACACGAAGACTGCACCACCGATGGTGATCATCGTGGTGATGTCCGCGAGGTTCTGCGCGCCGTTGGCGTCGGTGCCCCGGTACGCCTCGTCGAGCGCCTCCGAGATGGTGCCGACGGTGGAGAGCGTGATGATGAGGCCGATCAGCTGGGTGAGCGCGAACAGCCACAGCAGATACGTGGAAATGGTCACCACACCCGGCCGGGTGCGGGCCGGCGTGTTGTGGGAATCGACCATGATTCTCCTTCCCTAGATCGCGGTCACACCGTAACCAGGTCAGGCCAGTCGGGCACGTCAGACAGCCACCGACCCGCCGGGACGGCGCGGGAGCGGGGCCGGTCGCCGACGGAAGCCGGTCCGCCCAGGCCCTGCCGGGTCAACGCCGGCGCCGGTGCCAACGCCGGTGTGACGATGGTCCTCGTCGACCACCATCACACCGGATGCGCTGGCCAGGCATGACCACAGCGGTACGCCAGCGTCACGCCCCGCACGGGCGTGATCAGGACGCCATGGACCTGAAAGCTGCCGGGAAGGGTCCACAGCGTCCTGATCACCGAAGGCCGGGCGACAGCTCAGTACCGGGTCTTCACCAGGAACGAGTAGCCGATCCGCTTCGAGCCGTCCCAGTTGTACATCGGGTAGCACGGGCCCGGGGACGTCCAGGACGAGACGTACGACGGGCGGGCCGCGTTGCACTTCTTCAGCGTCGAGTAGAGCGGGCTGCTGTAGTCCGCCTGGGCGGGCGCAGCCATGCCGAACACGAGGGCACTGGCAACCCCACCGACGGTGATCAGGCTGCGAACGCGCGGACGGCGCAGGATGTTCCTCATCGTTCTCCCTTCCAGCAGCTCAGTCTGGATGACCGAGCACCACCAGCAGTGTAGAGATGACCTTGAAACACCCCAAGATCAGGACATGAACGACACAGAAAGTAAGCATCCGGGTGCGCGTGGGACCGGCGGGCACCACCCGCCGCCGAACGGCGGAGCGGTCAGTAGCCGCGCCACTCCGCCCGCGCGTACTCCAGCACCCGGGGTTGCAGCAGAGTGGAGGCCGGCACGTCCACCCGGCGGCGGTCGGCGGGGAAGGCCCCGGCGGCGGAGAGTGTCGCCGCGTCGAGGAAGCGCAGCGCGGGCGCGTCCGGCGGCAGGTTCAGGGCGGGCGCGGTCGGGCCGGGGGCCGCCAACAGGAAGCCCCAGTCACCGAAGGACGGCACGTCCACGTGGTACGGCGTGGTGGCGAAGCCCGCCTCCCGCAACGACGCGTCGATCGACCAGTACGACCGGGGCGCGAAGTACGGCGAACCCGACTGCACGACCAGCCGGCCGCCCTCGGCGAGCACCGCCCGTACCAGCGCGTAGAACTCGACGGTGTAGAGCTTGGCGGTGGCCGTCTCGTCCGGGTCGGGCAGGTCGGCCACCACCGCGTCGAACCGGTCGGCGGCGGTACGCAGCCAGGAGAACGCGTCGGCGTGCACCACCCGGACCCGGGGATCGTCGAGCGCGCCGCCGTTGAGCCGGCGCAGCTGCGGCTCGCTGCGGGCCAGCGCCACCACCGCCGGGTCCAGGTCCACCACAGTGATCCGCCGGACGTCCGGGTAGCGCAGCAACTCGCGTACGGCCAGGCCGTCCCCGGCGCCGAGCACCAGCACCTCGCCGCGCGGGCCGTTCAGCACCGGGTGCACCAGCGCCTCGTGGTAGCGATACTCGTCGACCGAACTGAACTGGAGGTCGCCGTTGAGGAAGAGCCGCAGGTCGGTGCCGGCACGCCCGGTCTCCGCCACCGAGCGGGTGAGCACGATCTCCTGGTAGCGGCTGCGCTCGGCGTGCACCACCGGGTCCCGGTAGAGCTGTTGGCGGGCGGTCAGCTCGAAGTCGTGCGCGGTCACCCACGCGTACCCGAGGCTGAGGAAGACCACGACGGTGCCGGCGCCGAGCGCGACGCGCGTCCGGCGGCTCAGCTCCCGCCGGAAGACCGTGCAGACCAGCGCGAGCCCGGCGACGGCGTTCACCGCCCCGACCACAAGTGCCCCCTCCATCAGGCCGAAGACCGGCAGCAGCAGGAACGGGAAGGCCAGCCCGCCGAGCAGCGCACCGACGTAGTCGGCGGCGAACAGGTCCGCCACCGCGCTGCCGGCGGCCTGCTCCCGGATGCGTTGCAGCATCACCATCAGCAGCGGAATCTCCGCGCCGATCAGCAGGCCCAGCACGAACGCGGTGCCGACCAGCGCCGGGCCGTACAGGTCCAGCCATGCGAAGGCCGCGTAGAGGCCGAGCACGGAAAGGCCGCCGAGCAGGGCCAGGGCCAGCTCGATCGCGGCGAAGGCGGCGGCGGCCCGGGACTGCAACGGCTTGGCGGCGAGCGCGCCGACGCCCATCGCGAACACCATCACGCCGAGCACGATCGACGTCTGCCCGACCGTGTCCCCGATCAGGTAGCTGCCGAGGGCGACCAGGGCCAGCTCGTAGACCAGGCCGCAGGCGGCACAGACGAAGACCGCGACGAGCACCGCCGCGCGGGACAGCCGCCACCGCGCGGGCGCCGGCGCGTCGACGCTCACCGTCTCTCCGGTGTACGCCTGGACTCCCGCGTGCGCTGCCCGGGAGCGATGTGCTGACCGCGGCGGGCCGCAGCCTGCGCCTCCTGCTCGGCCTCCTGGCGGAGCTGACGGCGACGCTGCCACATGCCGACGGCGACCAGCAGCCCGGTGACCAGCAGCAGTCCGGCCACGGCGAGGAGGTAGCCCCAGCGGTCCCGCCAAAGGTCGTTGCCGGCGTCGGGCAGCGCGGCCGGCGTGGCCGCCGGGGCGGCGGTCGCCACCGGCGCCGGTTCGGCGAGACCCCGCTCGGCGACGAGTAGCGGCAGGCTGACGGCCGACCGGGTCACCGCCCAGCCCGGATCGTCGAGGTACACCTCTTCGGTCAGGCCGAACCGCTCCAGGCCCCGCTCGACGGCGCGCAGGTCAGACCGCGTGAAGTCGTCCGAGCCGCCGACGCTGACGTAGGCGGAGTCGTTGGACTCGCTGCTCTGCGGGGTGTAGTAGACGTCCCCGGTGACCCGCACCCAGCGGGGGCACGCCGGGTTGTCCTCGACGGAAACGCCGTCGCCGAGGTTGGAGCCGACATTGACGACCTTGGCGTACCGGTCCTCCAACTGCCAGCCGTAACAGATGCCCTGGCTCTCGGCCGCCCGGGCGAGGATCGCCACGGTGTCGGCCCGCTCGGTGCTGGTGGGCGGAGGCACGGTGGTGCTGCCGTCGTCGTCGCGGATCAGCGCGCCCCCGACGCAGCACGCGACGACCACCACCGTGACGACGGCGACGATCACCATGCTCTTCCGCTGGTCGGCCGCGCCGGGCTTCCCCGGGGCGTCGGGCTTCTTCCCCGTGGTCATCAGCTGATGGCGGCGGCGATGATCGCACCGGTGGCGAGGTGCACGATCGCGGAGACCCACACCGCCGGGTGCGGCTCCGGGTCGACCAGGAGCTCACCGAGCTTCCCCGGGGTGGCCACGTCGAGCAGCACGAACGCCGCCGCCATGATCACCAGGCCGAGGATCCCGTACGCGGACGCGCCGACGATGCCGAGCACGAAGTCGTCCTCGCTGGCGGCGATCGCGGCGACCACGATGATGCCGACGCCGGCCAGGTTGGACGCGAGCAGCAGCGCCGCGTTGCGGTTACGCTCGGTCCAGATCAGCTGGTTGAGCCGGCCGGGGGTGGCGAGGTCCACGAGGACGTAGCCGATGCCCATCAGCAGGACGCCGACCACCCCGTAGGCGAGGGTGACCAGCAGATCGGTGACGAGGGTCTGCACAGGAGGCTCCAGGGTGAGGGGGATCGGTACGTCACTTGCCGCTACCGGGGCCGCCGCCCCGGACGGTGCTGCCACGGCCCCAGCCCCAGTGGGAGCCGACCGTGGAGTGGTATCGGGGGTAGGCGGAGCTCATCCGCTCCAGCAGGATCACCGAGCCGGCGGCGATCGGCAGGATCACCACCGAGTCGTCGTCGTAGCGCAGGTAGACGCCGCTGCCGTCGACGTACTGGTCGGCCGGCTGCCACGCGTCGGTGACCTCCTTGGCGACCTGGCTCGGTGGGCGGGTCGAGGTGTAGGCGACCGCGGCTCCGCCGATGTCCCGACTCGCCGCCCGGGTGTACTTGTCCTCCACGTAGCCGCGCGGGGAGAAGTTGCCGTAGAAGACGGCGAAGGCGGCGACCAGCGCGCCGATGACGGCGAACGCCGCCCCCACCACGAACCAGCGTCGGTACGTCATCGCAGTGCCACCACCGTCTCGGTCAGGACCAGCTCGTTGGTCTGGGGATACGCGTGCCAGGTACGCCAGGCGAGGGCGCCGGCCGGCGGGTCGGGGCGGACCGCCAGCGCGGTCACCGCGTCGGCGTCGCCGGGGAACACGCCCACCAGCGCGTACGGGTCGTCGGCCAGGTCGGCGCGGAGGGCGGCGACCTGTTCGCTGAGCCCGGCGCCGGCGGGCCGCAGCACGGTCGCGGTGAAGCGGTAGCCGCTCGCCTCGTCCAGCACGGTCCCGGGCAGCTCGGGCGGCCGGCCGGGCAGGCAGGCGACCGTCTCGGTCAACGCGACGCCGGGCGCGCGCACGACCACCTGGTGCGAGGCGCCGAGCAGCCGCAGCCGCAGCCGGACGCCGCCCGGCAGGTCGAGGTCGAGCACGTGCAGCGCGGGTCGTTCGACGTCGTCGAGCGCCAGGCTGAGGTCGGCGGCGCTGGTGTCGACGTACGGGGCGTCGAGGGTGACGAGCATCAGCCCACCTCGGACTGCGGGTAGATCATCACTTCGCCGCGGTGCAGCAGCTCACCGAGCGCGACCTCCCAGCCCGCGTCGCCGTACGCCTCGAAGGAGAGCTTGGCCCCGCCGGACGCCCGGTAGTCGTGGTACCGCATGGTGCCGGTCGGGTCGAGGCCGGTGTTGCCGACGGCGGTGTAGCGCGCCTGGCCGGTCTCGTTCCAGTTGTAGCGGCGGCCGGCGAAGTCGATGGTCGGGGCGCCGGGGGTGACGGTGGCTCCCTGCTCGGCCCCCCAGAGCACCAGTTCCAGCTCCGGGTCCTCCTCGACGGAGAGCCAGCGGCGCACACCGGCGGAATCGTCGAGCAGGTGCTCGGCCCAGCTCCAGCCGCCCTCGACCAGGCGGATCGAGCCGCGCACCGCGTACGACACGCCCCGGATCTCGACGATGTCACCGGGCTTCAGGCGGCGCGGGTCACCGCGCAGCGCGTCCGCGTCCCGGTCCCGCAGCGGATCGCCCGGCCCCTTGGCCCGTTGCTGCGGGCGGGACTGCGCCCGGCGCAGGGCCACCACGGCGACCACCACCCCGGCCACCCCGACGAGACAGCCCACCGCCGCCAGCAGGTACGCCACGGATCCGTTCACGCCGACCACCTCCCCAGGTACGTCGGCGGAGACGGTAACAACCCCGCGCACCTGGGGAAACTGCACGGCCCGGGAGTGAGAGACCAGTTACGCCACGTGCCGGCCCACGCCCCGAACGGCAACCCGCCGCCCGCCCTGTCGATCAAGAGGTTTGCGTCCTCAGGATGGTCCTGTCGGAGCGCAAACCTCTTGATCGACGCGGGCGGGGGGCGGGCGGGGTCAGGCGGGGTCAGGCCGTGGTGACCGACAGGGTTTCCTTTGTGTCCGCCAGGGTGACCTTGACCGTGTCGCCGTCCCGGATCTCGCCCGAGAGGAGGGCCTTCGCCAGTTGGTCGCCGATGGCTGTCTGGACGAGGCGGCGTAGCGGGCGGGCGCCGTAGATGGGGTCGTAGCCGTGCTCGGCCAGCCAGGTGCGGGCCGGGTCGGTGATCTCCAGTGCCAGGCGGCGGTCGGCGAGACGACGGCGCAGCCGGTCGAGCTGGATGTCGACGATGGAGCGCAGGTCGTCACCGCGCAGCGCGGCGAAGACCACGATGTCGTCGAGCCGGTTGAGGAACTCCGGCTTGAAGTGCGACCGGACCACCGCGAGGACGCCCTCCCGGCGCTGCTCCTCGGCCAGCGTCAGGTCGCCGATCACCGACGACCCGAGGTTGGAGGTGAGGATCAGGATGGCGTTGCGGAAGTCCACCGTACGGCCCTGCCCGTCGGTGAGCCGGCCGTCGTCGAGCACCTGGAGCAGGATGTCGAAGACGTCCGGGTGGGCCTTCTCGACCTCGTCCAGCAGGATCACCGAGTACGGCCGGCGGCGCACCGCCTCGGTGAGCTGCCCGCCCTCCTCGTAGCCGACGTAGCCGGGCGGGGCGCCGACCAGGCGGGCGACGGAGTGCTTCTCGCCGTACTCGCTCATGTCGATGCGGACCATGGCCCGCTCGTCGTCGAAGAGGAACTCGGCGAGCGCCTTGGCCAGCTCGGTCTTGCCGACACCGGTCGGACCGAGGAAGAGGAAGCTGCCGGTCGGGCGGTCGGGGTCGGCGATGCCGGCCCGGGCGCGGCGCACCGCGTCGGAGACGGAGCCGACCGCCTCGGCCTGACCGACCACGCGGGCGCCGAGCGAATCCTCCATCCGCAGCAGCTTGGCGGTCTCGCCCTCCAGCAGCCGGCCGGCGGGGATGCCGGTCCAGGAGGCGACCACGGCGGCGATGTCGTCCGCGCCGACCTCCTCCTTGAGCATCGCGCCCTCGGCCTGTAGCCGGGCCAACTCCTCCTCGGCCTGCGTCAGCTCGGCCTTGAGGGCCGGGATCCGGCCGTAACGCAGCTCGGCGGCCCGTTCCAGCTCGCCGTCGCGCTCCGCCCGCTCGGCCTCGCCGCCCAGCCGCTCCAGCTCCTCCTTGGCGGTGGAGAGCTTGGTGATGTGGCTCTTCTCCAGCTGCCAGCGCTCCGACAGGACGGTGAGCTGCTCGCGCTTGTCGGCCAACTCCTTGCGCAGCCGCTCCAGCCGCTCGGCGGAGGCGGCGTCCGGCTCCTTGTCCAGCGCCATCTCCTCGATCTCCAGCCGGCGCACCGCCCGCTCGATCTCGTCCACCTCCACCGGCCGGGAGTCGATCTCCATCCGGAGCCGGGACGCGGACTCGTCGACCAGGTCGATCGCCTTGTCCGGCAGGAACCGGTCGGTGATGTAGCGGTCCGACAGCGACGCGGCGGCGACCAGGGCGGCATCGGTGATCCGTACGCCGTGGTGCACCTCGTAACGCTCCTTGAGGCCGCGCAGGATGCCGATGGTGTCCTCGATGGTCGGCTCGCCGACCAGCACCGGCTGGAAGCGACGCTCCAGGGCGGGGTCCTTCTCGATGTGTTCACGGTACTCGTCGAGCGTGGTCGCGCCGACCATCCGCAGCTCACCGCGGGCCAGCATCGGCTTGAGCATGTTGCCGGCGTCCATCGAGCCCTCACCCTTGCCGGCGCCGACGACGGTGTGCAGCTCGTCCAGGAAGGTGATGACCTGGCCGTCGGAGTTCTTGATCTCCTCCAGGACCGACTTCAGCCGCTCCTCGAACTGGCCCCGGTACGACGCTCCGGCGACCATCGCGCCGAGGTCGAGCGAGACGAGCTTCTTGTTCCGCAGCGACTCGGGCACGTCGCCGGCGACGATCCGCTGGGCCAGGCCCTCCACGATGGCGGTCTTGCCGACGCCCGGCTCGCCGATGAGCACCGGGTTGTTCTTGGTGCGTCGGGAGAGCACCTGGATCACCCGGCGGATCTCGGAGTCCCGGCCGATCACCGGATCGATCTTGCCGTCCCGGGCGCTGGCGGTCAGGTCCACGCCGTACTTGGCCAGGGCCTGGTAGGTCTGCTCGGGGTCGGCGCTGGTGACCCGCCGGTCGCCGCCACGCACCGACGGGAACGCGGCGACGAGTGTCTCCTCGGTGGCCCCGGCCGACTTCAGCGCGTTCGCCACCGCGCCGCCCACCCGGGCCAGGCCGGTGAGCAGGTGCTCGGTGGAGGTGTACTCGTCGCCGAGCGGCCGGGCGATCTGCTCGGCAGCCCCGATGGCGTTGACGAACTCCCGGGCCAGGGTCGGCTCGGCGATGCTGGAACCCCGCGCGGCGGGCAGGGCGTCGACCGAGCGCTGGGCGGCCCGGCGCAGCTCGGCGGGGTCGGCCCCGACGGCGCGGAGCAGGCCGGCGGCGGTCGAGCCGTCGGTGTCCAGCAGTGACAGCAGCAGGTGCCAGGGCTCCACGGTGGCGTGTCCACGCTGGTTCGCCAGCGCGACGGCACCGGTGATGGCCTCGCGGCTCTTGGTGGTGAGACGTTCCGTGTTCATGGGCTCCCCCGGGATCGGCGTGTCCACTGGAAAGGACACAACCAGAGTTGAGCCTATTCCGCTCAACCCTGACGGCGTGAGACGGATCACACCACCCGCCCCACCCAGGCGCGCGATTCGGACGCGGTCGCCCGCGTGCGGCGTACCAATGATCGGTTGTTGTTGACCCGGGCGGGGCGGAGCCCTGCGCCCGGTGAAGCGTCAACCGATCTTCAGTGCCCCTTCGTGGCACCGGCGGCATCCTCGTGACCGGTCGGGCCAGACAGTGGCCGGGCACGATGCGTGTTCGCGTGGGGCAGCACCGGCAGGTCGTGATGGACAGCGCCCTCCTGGCCCGGTTCCATGCGTGCCTGCGGGGAGTAGCCTGACCGCCGTGCGCGTACGTGTCGAACAGACCGCCCTGCCCGGCATCGGGATCCGTCACGATCTGTTGACGGAATCCGGCCGCCGCCTCGGCGTCGTCTCCCACCGCAATGGCCGCCGTGATCTCGTCCTGTACGACCCGGACGATCCCGACTCATGTCAGCACGACATACCGCTGACCGACGACGAGGCGGAAGCGCTCGCCGACATCCTGGGCGCGTCCCTGATGCTCGGCCAGCTGTCCGGGCTGCGCGAACAGGCCGCCGGGCTGCTCACCGAGCAGATCGCCATTCCGGCCGGGTCGAAGTACGTCAACCGGAAGCTCGGCGACACGCAGGCACGTTCCCGTACGAGCGCGTCGATCGTCGCGGTGCTGCGCCACAGCGAGGTGATCGCCTCGCCGGACCCTTCCTTCCGCTTCGCCGCCGGTGACGTGGTGGTCGTCGTCGGGACCCGCAAGGGCCTCGACGGAGTGACAGCCATCCTCGCCGACAGCGACCCGGACGGCTGAGGCGCGGATGCACGAGACGACAACTCTGCTCATAGAAGTCGGCGCGCTGCTGTTCCTGCTCGGCCTCCTCGGCCGGCTGAGCCGCCGGATCGGTCTCTCACCCATCCCCCTCTACCTGCTGGCCGGGCTCGCCTTCGGCCACGGCGGCCTGCTCCCCCTCGCCGCCAGCGAGGAGTTCTTCGGGATCGGCGCCGAGATCGGCGTGATCCTGCTACTGGTGATGCTCGGCCTGGAGTACTCGGCCAACGAGCTCGTCGGAAACCTGCGCGCCGCCGCCCCCGCCGGGCTGATCGACGGGGTGCTCAACGCGCTGCCGGGGGCGGCGTTCGCGCTGCTGCTCGGCTGGGACTGGATCGCCGCCCTGGTGCTGGCCGGCATCACCTGGGTCTCCTCCTCGGGCGTGATCGCCAAGGTGCTCGCCGACCTCGGTCGTCTCGGTAACCGGGAGACGCCGGTGGTCCTGTCGGTCCTGGTGATCGAGGACCTGGCCATGGCGTTCTACCTGCCGCTGGTGACGGCGGTGCTCGCCGGCACCGGCCTGCTCGGCGGCGGGATCGCGCTCGGCGTCGCGGTCGGCACCGTCGTTCTGGTGCTGGTCGTCGCCATCCGGTACGGCAACCTGATCTCCACGGCCATGTCGGCGAAGGACCCGGAGGCGTTGCTGCTGGGCGTACTCGGGATGACCCTGCTGGTGGCCGGTATCGCGGCGAAGCTCCAGGTGTCGGCGGCGGTCGGCGCGTTCCTGGTCGGCATCGCGCTCTCCGGGCCGGTGGCGCACCACGCCACGGAGCTGCTCACGCCACTGCGGGACCTCTTCGCGGCGGTCTTCTTCGTCTTCTTCGGCCTGGTCACCGACCCCCGGGACATCCCGCCGGTGCTGCTGCCCGCGCTCGCGCTGGCCATCATCACCATGGGAACGAAGACGCTCACCGGCTACCTGGCGGCCCGTCGGGTCGGCATCGCCGAGCCCGGTCGATGGCGGGCCGGCCTGACCCTCGTGCCCCGAGGCGAGTTCTCCATCGTCATCGCCGGGCTCGCGGTGGCAGCCGGCAGCGTCGAGCCGGAACTGGCGGCGCTCGCCACGGCGTACGTGCTGATCACCGTGGTGACCGGGCCGATGCTCGCCCGGCTGCCCGACTTCGCGTGGTTCAAGCACTGGCTGCGCAAGCGCGGCGCGGCCCAGCGGGCCCAGCCGGCCCCCGTACCGGACTGACCCGACGTCGCCTCTCCGAGGGCCGGATCGACCGTACGGTCGGCCCGGCCCTCGGCCGTTGGATGCCGAATCGCTCCGAGCGGGCCTACCGCCGATCAGCGCTCCGGGTTACCGTTTCGCCCCAGCAGCCAGAGCCGGTGGGTGGCCGACGCCACCGCGGGCGAGAGGGAAGGTTGGCCGGTGAGCGTGCAGGAGTCGACGTTCCACGGCTTCGCCAACCCCGTCGACCCGACCCCCGCCGAGTTGCGGGCGTGGGCCTACCAGCCCGATTCCGTACCGCTGACCTCGATGCCGCCGGACTGGGACCTGTTGGTCTCCGGCGACCGGCTGGTGGCGGTGCTCTTCGAACTGGCGATGGACCCGGCCTGCCCGGCGCGCCGGTTCGCGCTGCACTGCCTCTACATCTACGCCGCCGACGGCATCCGGACGAACTTCCGCGCCCACCCGAGGCGGCGCTTCCGGAAGCTGGTCGAGCAGGCCGAACGCAACGGCGACGACCTCATGCTCAGCTGGGCGTACAACAGCCGGGCGCTGCTGGCCCGCCCGGAACTCTTCGTCTACCGGGACTGGTGCGAGGGCGGCCTGGTCCGGGAGAACCGCCGCATCGCCTGAACGCCACCCGCGCCCGCACCTAACGGCGAACGGACCAAGCCCCCACACGGGCGCCACGGCGTCCCGGCCCGCACTCACCGACGTGCGGGCCGCGGCCCCCACACGGGCGCCACGGTGTCCCGGCCCGCACTCACCGACGTGGGGGGGGGGGGGCCCCCCCGGGGGGGCCCCCCCCCCCAACGGAGAGGGGGGGGGGGGGGAGGGGTGTTAGGGGAGTACTGGGTT